>JBBSRB010000047.1:0-20467 GCA_038243445.1 Chitinophagales bacterium
AGGAATTACAAGGCACTATGCTGATTCAAAATCCAGGCTATTAATCTATAAATTCAATAAAATGAATTCAATAAAAATATTATACAGCGCCATAATTTTGCTAATAGTGGTTAGTTGCACTAAGCAAGGAGGCATAAGCGACGATTTGTCTTTTTTAGGCACCGCTTCTTCTGCAAACGTTAATACGATTTTCGATATCAGCAATGACAATTCAGGAAATGTAAAAATAACTCCTTTGGGAGAAGGCGTTAGTTCGTTCACTGTAAACTTCGGGCATGGTACAGGTATTGGGGCTTCTGCTGTTGTTAAGCCTGGTAATAGCGTTACTCATGCGTATCCAGAGGGTGCTCATACGGTTACCATTGTTGCAAAAGATGTAGCAGGTAAGGAAACCACAACAACTTATCCATTGCAGGTTACATACAGGGCTCCAGAAAATGTGGAAATAAACATTGGCTCTGACATGTCAGTCAGTGCAAAAGCGCTATATGCAAAATCTTTCATGGTTTATTATGGCGATGTTGCTAACGAAACAGGAACGCCATTGGCAGCAGGCCAAGCATTACCACCCCATGTTTATCCCGCAGGCTCAACAACACCTTATACATTAAGAGTGGTTGCTTTAAGTGGTGGTGCGGCAACCACTGTATTGACCAAAGCGCTTTTTGGATTTCCAATTGATTTTGAAGCAACTGCTGTTGACTACTTTTTTGGAACGTTCGGAAATGTGAACTTTTCAAAAGTGGCAAATCCTGCTTCTACCGGGTTAAATACCAGCACAATGGTTGGTAAATATGAAAAAACGGCAGGTGCTGAAGTATGGAGTGGTACATACAGCCCGTTAAATATTCCGATCAATTTTGCACATGGTAATAAAGTAAAAATTTGGGTTTATAATCCCGACGCTGCCAACATCGGCAAAATGTTGAATGTAGAATTGGAAGCAGCCGTTGCGGGTACAGGTGCCACGCAAAATGGTGTTGCTGTACTAAAAGTTCCCATAACAAAGTCTGGCGTCTGGGAGGAATTGGTATTTGATTTCAGTACCATTCCTGCTATTCCAAATTCTGCAAGGTTCAATCAACTTGTATTTAGATTTAATGATGTAGCCCGCGGCACAGGAGAAGTTATTTACATCGATAATATTCGGTTAACCAATTAATAATAACATTTATGAAAAATAATATTAATAAACTATTGTTTGCCTTGCTACTCCTTTTTTCCATCAATAGTTGTACAGATAAAGAATATGTTTTAGGAGACCTTGCAGCACCAAGTGAGGTAATGATTAATACAGAAATTGTAGGGCAGGATGCCACACATCCGAATGGCGATGGTTCAGGCGAAGTAAAAATTTCCATTTCGGGTAAAAATGTACTTTCCACTAAAGTGGATTTTGATGCAAATGATGCTGTGGATTTAGTTCATCTTCCAAATAGTACAGTAACAAAAAAATATACCAAGCAGGGGGTAAATACATACAGAATTACAGCAGTTGTTTATGGCAAAGGCGGTTCTGCCACCACTATAACCAAAGAGATTACGGTTAGAAGCGATTTTAATGTTCCCGCCGAAATAGAAGCTAACCTGACGGGCGGCTCATCAAAAACATGGGTTATAGAAAAGAACGTATCAGCCCATTTTGGAGTTGGCCCATGGATGGGTTCGTTCACGCCAGAATGGTACGCTGCTCCTCCAAATGATAAAGCAGGCTGTTGCAACTGTTTTTATACGGCAAAATTCACCTTTACAAAAGTAGCTGCTAATTCATATACCTTGCAGGTTGCATCACCGGATGGAGCATTTACAAAAACTGGTGCTCTTACAACACTTCCTGGCATACCGGCTTCCGGCGATGAAGGTTGTTATGCATACGGCGGCGGAACTTCTTCTTTTTCCTTTATCTCATCAAGCACAGCTACACCTGCAGCTTCAACAACAAAAACAAGTATTGTATTAGCAGGCAATAACACTTATATAGGTTATGGAGCAGTACAAAAAGAGTACGAGATCTTGTCAATAACGCCAACAAGTCTTTCACTCCGTGTTCAGGGTACCGAAACTGGTAATGCCTGGTATTTAAAATTAATACCTCAGTAAATTACATAAAAACAATAAGTAAAGCCATTGCACTATAAATAGTACAACGGGCAGCCATTAGAGAGTACATCGAACTAATATTATTACTGATATAACCGTGTAAGTAGCACAAAACTGCCGCAAAAAATCATTGCATATAGTCTATATTTTGAACAGAAGGGCTCTGCGCAGTCCCTGCTTTTAAGCAAAAATGCTGTAAGGCACACACAGCATAACCGAAAAAGTGTTCTGCCCAGCATATATAACTTTAAGTAAGCGGTAAAGGTGGTATTGATTTGTGCCTTTAAGAAAACAGATTATAAAAAGCATTGATGAAATGGGATGAAGTTGCTGCTGAATAATTTACAAAATAGAATTGCAGCCGTGTAAAAAATTGTGAAAAGTAGTTGCAGTAGGAACGTACATCTGAAAATTGCCTTAATAATTAGTAAATGAAGCCTATTCAAAATCAGATTTTAATCTTCCTTTTCTTTTCTTTTGTTTTTTCTGTACACCCAGGCAATGCCCAGGGCTTTTTAAAGGTTCAGGGAAAAGCCATTGTCAACAGCAATAACAAGGAAGTAATATTTCGGGGCATGGGACTTGGCGGCTGGATGTTACAGGAGCCTTACATGCTACAATTATCGGGAGCTGCAATAGCACAGTACGACATCAAACAAAAAATAAAAAACTTAGTAGGCCCGGAAAAAACAGAAACCTTTTACAATGCCTGGCTTGCTAATCATTGCCAAAAAAAAGATATTGATTCGCTGGCAGCTTGGGGCTTTAATTCGGTGAGGCTGCCAATGCATTATAACCTTTATACATTACCCGTAAATCAAGAACCTGTACCAGGAAAGCAAACCTGGTTACATAAAGGTTTTGAAATGACAGATAGTTTATTAAGCTGGTGTAAAGCAGCTAAGCTTTACCTTATTTTAGATCTGCATGCCGCACCCGGCGGTCAGGGCAATGATAATGCAATTTCCGATCGTGATAGTACAAAACCATCACTTTGGCAAAGCAGTGCCAATCAACAAAAGACGGTTGCTCTGTGGAAAAAACTGGCCGAACGCTATAAGAACGAAGAGTGGATTGGTGGTTACGATCTGATAAATGAACCTAACTGGGGCTTTCAAACAAGGGAAGATAAAAATGGCTGCGCCGAAACAGAAAATGCACCTTTAAAAACATTATTAACGAATATTACTGCAGCCATCCGCGAGGTAGATAAGCAACACATTATTTTTATTGAAGGCAATTGCTGGGGTAATAATTATGCAGGCCTGCTGCCTTTTGCCGATAACAACACGGTTCTTAGCTTTCATAAATACTGGAATTATAATAACAAAGAATCTATTACCGGTTTTTTAGAATTAAGAGAAAAGTATAACATGCCTATTTGGATGGGCGAATCGGGCGAAAATTCCAACACCTGGTTTACCGAAGCTATTTCGTTATTTGAGAAAAATGGCATTGGCTGGGCCTGGTGGCCTCTAAAAAAATTAGGCGTTAATAACCCATTGCAAATAAAAGTAAATAAGGATTATAAACAATTGATTGATTACTGGAATGGCAAAGCGCCAGAACCTTCGGCAGATTCCGCTTTTAACGGGTTAATGCAACTTACAGAAGACATCAAAATAGAAAATAATCTCTTTAAAAGGGATGTGGTAAACAGCATGATAAACCAGGTGGTTAATCCACAAACACAACCATACTTTCATAACAACATTCAGGCAAGCACAGTAATCTTTGCCGTTAATTACGATTTGGGTAAAAACGGTGCTGCTTATTACGACGGGGATACTGCTAATTACCGCATCTCCAGCGGCGTAAATGTTGTGTGGAATAAAGGAAGACAATACCGGAACGATGGAGTAGATATTGATACCTGCGCCGATGTAACAACAAACGGCTTTTGCATAATCAATACCGAAAGGGGCGAATGGCTGCAATACACTGTAAAAGCTTTAAAAAAGGGTACCTATACCATTGGTTTGCGCACGGCAGCAAAAGATAGTGCCGGAAGAATTTTGTTGCTGGTTGATAATGCAATTCAAAAAGATACTGTTCTTCCAAGAACAAGTAGCAATCACAAATGGCAAACCACAATCATTCAAAATGTACTACTTCGTAAAGGATTAAATAAAATACGCATCAACATTTTAACAGGTGGTTTTCATCTCAACTATTTATCGTTTACTAAAGAAAATAATTATTGATTTTAATGTTTCTACTATGATTAAAACACGTTTAAACTGCGCCGTCGTATTGTTTTTATTTATGATGGGTCAAGTGGCACAAAGTCAAACTACCGCCCTAAGCGATGCAGCCATTAACACCAAAGTAAATGCGCTGATAAAGCAAATGACAATAGAAGAAAAGGTAAATATGATTCACGCCAGTTCATCATTTACCTCGGGAGGCGTGCCGCGATTAGGCATACCCGAAATGGTTACTTCCGATGGTCCGCATGGCGTTCGCCCCGAGCATGGCCGCGACTGGAACCTTGACAATAATATGCTGGATTCCGGAACGTATTTACCCACGGGTGTTTGCCTGGCGGCAACCTGGAACCCGCTACTTGGTTATTCATTTGGAGCCGTGTTAGGAAGTGAGGCCGCTTTCCGCGGTAAAGATGTTATTCTTGGGCCAGGTATAAACATCATTCGTAGCCCGCTAAATGGTAGAAATTTTGAATACCAAAGCGAAGATCCTTACCTCGTTTCTAAAATGGTGGTAGGTTATATTAAAGGCGTACAAGATCAGGGAATTGCCGCCTGCGTAAAACACTATGTTGCCAACAATCAGGAAACAAGACGTACTAGCGTAAATGTAAACATGAGCGAAAGGGCCCTTCGGGAGATTTATTTGCCTGGTTTTAAAGCAGCAGTTACCGAAGGTGGAGTGCATACCTTAATGGGATCGTATAATAAGTTTCGTGGCGAATGGGCTACGCACAATTATTACCTGATGCAGCAAATTTTAAAAAAAGAATGGGGTTTTAAAGGTTTGGTAATGAGCGACTGGAACGCCGTTCACAGCACCATGCAGGCTATATGGAACGGCACCGATCTGGAAATGGGAACCGATCTGGGCATGTTGCCCAACCCGAATTATGGCAAGTTTTATTTAGGCGACACAGTTGTAACACTTGTAAAAAGCGGAATAGTTCCTCAATATTTAATAGATGATAAAGTAAGCCGCATTTTAACGGTAATGTTTAAAACAGGTATGATTGAAGGCAAACGCAAAAAAGGCGATTATAATACAAAAGCACATCAGCTGGCAGCCTACAAAATAGCAGAAGAAGGCATTGTATTACTAAAAAACGACGAATCCATTTTACCGCTTAATAAAAACAGCATCAAATCGGTAGCCATTATTGGCATTAATGCCGAACGCAAACAATCAATGGGCGGCGGCAGCTCGCAGGTTCGTGCTAATTACGAAGTTACCCCTTTACAAGGCATTCAAAACCTGGTAGGCGCCGGTGTAAATATTATTTATGCGCCGGGCTACGCTATTGAGCGTAACGCAACCGCCGACCAACTTTCTATTAACCGCGCGGCCGAAGCCGCGGCTAAAGCCGATGTAGCTATTTTTGTAGGCGGCTGGACGCACGGCTACAACTACAGTGTTTGGACAGATAATGCTTACGATGCCGAAGACACCGACAAGCCCGATATGCAAATGCCTTTTGGTCAAAATGAATTGATAAAAGCCGTTTTAAAAGCCAATCCAAAAACCGTTATTGTACTTATGGGCGGCGGACCAATTGATATGACAGAATGGGTAGGCGATGCAAAAGCTATTGTACAGGCCTGGTATCCAGGTATGGAAGGCGGCAATGCACTGGCAAATATTCTTTTTGGGCAAGCCAATCCATCTGGGAAACTGCCCATGAGTTTTCCTAAAAAATTAGAAGATGTACCGGCGCATGTTTTAGGTCAATATCCCGGCGACTCGGTAAATGTATATTACAATGACGATATTTATGTTGGCTATCGGTATTACGATACCTATAAAGTAGATCCGCTCTTTGCCTTTGGACATGGTCTTTCGTACACCAGTTTTCAATACAGTAACGCTAAAATAACAAAAGGCACCGGCAAAGCCACAGTGAGTTTTAGTATCAAGAATACCGGTAAAAGGGCTGGCGCCGAAGTAGCGCAGGTGTATGTAAAGCAGGAAAAAACAGTGCTGCCCCGGCCAGAAAAAGAACTGAAGGGTTTTGAGAAAGTATTTTTAAAACCCGGTGAGCAAAAAACAGTAACCATTGCATTAAATGCAGATGCTTTTAAATATTACGATGATGTGCAACATAAATGGAGAGCCGATGCAGGTGTTTTTCAAATCCTAATTGGCGGAGGTTCCAACAACATCAGGCTAACCCAAAAGGTAAACATGACATTTTAAATGAAAAGTATGAAAGATAAGTCACCGTTATACCTGTTGGGTTTGCTGTTGATGGTTTTAGGTGCTTTTTGTACCTGTAAAAAGCCTTCTGGTAGCGTTAATCCACCGGTTCCAATTCCGCAGCCGCCTGTAACACCGGCTGCTTCGGATGTTGCCTTTTGGTTAACTACCGGTGATGGTTCTGTTTTATTAAAAGAGCAAAGCACCTCCTTAATCTTTGGTACAACAGCAAATAATAATCCGGTTATTGAGGTAGATACGGCTCAAAACTTTCAAACAATTAATGGCTTTGGATTTACGTTAACCGAGGGAAGTGCTTATGTCCTAAACGGCATGACGGCTTCTGCCCGTGCTACCCTTTTAAAGGAATTATTTGGTAAAGATCCGGCTTCCATAGGCATTAGTTACCTGCGCATTGGCATTGGCGCAACCGACTTAAGCACTCATGTTTATTCTTATAACGACCTGCCAGCCGGCACAACCGATATGGCGCTTGAAAAGTTTAGTATAGAACCTGATAAAAAAGATGTTATTCCAATATTGAAAGAAATTTTAGCCATTGAGCCAACAATTAAAATTTTAGCAACGCCCTGGTCGGCGCCGGTGTGGATGAAGGACACCAACAGTTTTGTAGGCGGTAATCTTAAACCCGAATATTACGACGTGTATTCACTCTATTTTGTAAAATACATCGAGGCTATGAAAGGCGAAGGCATAGTTATAGATGCAATAACACCACAAAATGAACCGCTGCATCCAGGCAACAATCCAAGCATGTACATGACGGCTTCTGCGCAAAACAATTTTATTAAAAACAATCTTGGCCCCCTTTTTAAAGCCTCTGGCATTTCTACTAAAATAATAATTTACGATCATAATGCCGACAGGCCCGATTATCCGCTGCATATTTTAAACGATCCCATCACCAAAACCTTTGTAGATGGATCGGCTTTTCATTTATATGGCGGCGATATTTCGGCTTTGTCCCTTGTAAGAAATCAACATCCCGACAAGGGTATTTATTTTACCGAACAATACACGGCATCTACCGGCGGCTTTGGCGGTGATTTAAAATGGCATTTAAAAAATGTAGTAATTGGTGCTACACGCAACTGGGCAAAGGTGGTTTTAGAATGGAATTTGGCTAACGATCCTTCTTTTGGCCCACACACGGCGGGCGGCTGCACTACTTGTTTAGGCGCAGTAACTATTGGCGGCAGCGTTACCCGAAACGTAGGCTATTACATAATTGCACATGCCGCAAAGTTTGTTCTGCCCGGATCGGTACGCATTGGCAGCAGTGTAGCAGGCAACTTAAAAAACGTAGCTTTTAAAAGGCCAGATGGCAAGAAAGTGCTAATAGTGGAAAACGATGGGAACGACACACAAAACTTTAATTTAAAATTTAACGGTAAATGGATAACAACAACACTACAGGCGGGCGCCGTGGGCACTTACATGTGGTAAATAATAACAGCATACAAATGTTTTTTATTATATTATTGCCCTTTTTTGTGGCTTGTGGTAAAAACAGTTCCTCGCCAGTGCCACAGCCGCCGCAAGCCAAACTGGCTATTAATGATGTAAGCCGCCCTGAAGGCAATGCCGAAACCACGTTTTTTGAATTTAGAATAAGTGTTGACAAACCTTCAACAAAGGCTATCACCGTAAATTATAATACAGCAGATGGCACTGCAAAAGGGGGCGAAGATTATACGGCGCAGGCAAATACGGCTATTACACTCAACCCTGGCGAAACCGAAAAGATTATTTCCGTTACAGTAACGGGCGATGACGCGAAAGAAGGTGACGAAGTGTTTACCGTGAATTTGATAACTGCAACTAATGCAGTGCTGCAAAAAGCAATTGGCATTGGTACCATTATAAACGATGATACAAAAATCAGTTTCGCAGATTCGGGTTTTGATGCGCCTATATCTTACCCTGGCTATAGCCTTGTGTGGAGCGATGAGTTCAATGGTACGGAACTTAATACTACAGATTGGTCGCACCAAAACGGCGATGGCTGCCCGGGTAATTGCGGCTGGGGAAATAACGAGCTCGAATTTTACACCAATCGTGCCGAGAACTTGTTTTTTCAGGATGGAAAATTAATTATAGAAGCAAAAAAAGAATCGTTTGGAGGAAAGGGCTACACTTCGTCTAAAATTGTAACAGCAGGAAAAAAGGCTGTAAAGTTTGGCCGTGTAGATATAAGAGCTCTTTTGCCAAAAGGCAAAGGCATTTGGCCGGCTCTTTGGATGATGCCACAAGATAGTAAATATGGCGGCTGGCCTACCAGCGGCGAAATTGATATTATGGAATTGGTAGGGCACGAAGCAAATAAAACTTATGGTACCGTACACTTTGGCCAACCTGCGCCAAATAATTCTCAAAAAGGAGGAAATTATACCTTACCCAACAGCACCTTCAACGATGCTTTTCATGTGTTTTCAATAGAATGGAAACAAGATCAAATAAAATGGCTTGTTGACGACAAAGTATTTTTTACTCTCAACAAAGCCGATCTCGGTTCGGCCACGTACCCTTTTAATGAAGATTTTTATTTTATTATAAATCTGGCTGTTGGCGGCAATTGGCCAGGCAACCCAGATGCAACAACCAATTTTCCCCAATGGTTAATTGTAGATTATATACGCCTATATCAATAAAAACCTTAGACAAAGGGGTGGTAAAAAAATTTTCTTTTTCAAAAAAATGCAGCAGAAAAACTATCTTAAAGGTTTGCCTACTTCTACCGCGCAGTCGTGCCCGGGCTGCCCATGAGCAGGGTTGAGGCGTACTGTTCCTTGCGGTGCTGCCATAAGCGGTGCAGCATTGGTTTGAAAAGGAGCTTGCGAAGCACCAGGGTTTGCCGCTGCTGAACCATTTAACGGTGCGCCAACTGCAATATCGCAATTATGTCCGGGTTGTCCGTGTGCCGGGTTTAGGGCCGCAGTAGCGTTTGCAGGCGGGGTTGTAATACTATTTGCCGGCGCTGCATTGGATTGAGGGATGTTTAGTTGCAAAGGTGCCGATGCCTCTTTTTTATTATTTTGATCAATACCACTGTTGCAGGCAGCAAAAAAAGAAGCCAATAAACAGGCGGCTATGGCAATAGAATTCGTTTTCATTTGAACATTTTGCATTGAAAGTAAGTAAAAGAAAGAGTACATCTTAATGAAGTGCCCAACTTTATAGTAATTCTAACGCCACTGCGGGATCCCAAAATAATTTTGCAAAGTTTTCTACCTGATCGTTTTTGATAATAACGCCTTCCCTTTCCAGGAGTTCCTGCATGGCAGTAGGTGTAGCAAAGTGCGCCTTTCCCGTTAAAAGTCCCACACGGTTTACTACTCGGTGGGCCGGTACTTTGGGCCTCATGTGGTGGCAGTTATTCATAGCCCAGCCCACCATTCGCGCCGACGATTTTGCGCCCAAAGCTGCACCAATAGCCCCGTACGACGTAACGCGGCCTTTTGGTATTAAGCGCACTAAATCGTACACCGCTGCAAAAAAAGATTGATCTTTTCCCGCCGCCACCGGAAGTAATTTATTACCCCTTTTTTGCTTGTTTTGCACGCGTTAAATTGTTTTTAATGAGTGTGAAAAAGAGCTGCTTCAATTAGCCTATATCTAATCTAAATTAAAAACAAAAGTGTTGTTGAAAAACACTTAAAAAAGGGTAGGTAACAATAAAGGTTAGATGAGCGGGAATTAAAAAGCGCATTTTTACCTGAGGTTGCTATTCTTCGTACCCATTTCCAGCGCTGCTTTCTTTTCAATGGCTTCGGAACGATTTGGCTCCGGAACAGCATCATAATTAAATGGGCAATGTTTACACGCCATGCCACAACAGTAGCCACGGTTTAGGTGGTGCTGTTCGGTAAGTACCACAAAACCGTCTTCATTTCTATAATAATCTTCTCCTTCAACTAATACTTTCATGTTTTAGTTCCTCGTGCAATTGAACATCTAAATCTTTACCCGGCAAGGTATTTGGCAACGAAAAACAAAGATAATGTACACGGTTGCTGCCCGCAATATCCAAGCCTTCGTAGTGTGTTTTTATTTGCAATTCGGGCGAAATCTCTGTTTGCGCCCCCACATTATTAATATCAAGATGAAGCGTTAATCCATACAGATTAATAACCCTTTTTGTAAAGTTATATAGTTGCGGACTGTCGGTTTTTAAATGAATAAGGCCGTTTGGTTTAAGTATTTGTTGGTACAGGCGAAGAAATTTTGGATGCGTCAAACGTTTTTTATCTTTTGAAATGCGCAGTTGCGGGTCGGGGAACGTAATCCAAATTTCGTCTACTTCATTAGCTCCAAAATAATCAGCAATACGATCAATTTGAATACGCAAAAAAGCAACATTGCTAAGAGTTTGGGTAATAGCTTTTTTAGCGCCAACCCAAATTCGATTTCCTTTTTGATCTACGCCAATAAAATATTTGTCGGGATAAAGTTGCGCCAAACCAACGGTGTACTCGCCTTTGCCACACGCTAATTCTAACGTAATGGGATTTTCATTTTTAAAGTGAGCCTTCCAGTTTCCGGCCATGTTTTGTGGGTTTTGCAATACGTTTTTAAACGTTAGCAACTCGGCAAATCGAATTAATTTTTTTTGACCCAAAAGAGAAGTTTATAGTTTACAGTTTAAAAATGGAGTTTACCGGAACGTACTTAAGTATTAAAAGGCTGCCATCCATCAACTACCAACTGTCAACTTAAAATTACTTATACATCAATTCCGCCACCTTTTCTTTGTCTTCTTTTTCTTTTTTCAAATCGAACATAGTTCCAAAAAGTCGGTCCCAAATAGTAGTGCTTACACCAAAGCCCCGCTCTTCGTTTTTATAATGATGCAGGTGATGATTACGCCAAAGAGGTTTCATCCATCTGAAAGGCGGGTTCCAGGCATGAATGGCGTAGTGCATTGAGCCGTACATTAAATAACCCAACATAAAGCCGGCAAAAAATACAAAAACGGCATTGCCCATGGCAAGATATAGCGATCCAAAAATAAAACAAGCTAAAATTAAGCTTGGGACAGGCGGCATAAAAAGGCGTTCCCTATCTCGCGGATAGTGGTGATGATTGCCATGCATAATGTAAATAACCTTTTTTGCACGCGTGCTTTCGGCTACCATATGAAAAACCCAGCGGTGCATAATGTATTCAAAAAGGGTCCAGGAAAGAGCGCCTAAAAAAAACAAAAAAGTGATTTTGCCCAGACTGAAATTAAATTGAGCCGCTGCATAAAACGGAAAACCAATAACTATCGGCAGGTACATGCCCCAAATAAATAAAGGATGCGTTTTGGTAAGTTGTTCCAGGGCGGGACTTTCAAAAAGTTGCGCCTGTCCTTTATTATGAATTTTTTCAAATTTCATTTGTACAATACGGTTTACAGATGCTTATGAAATGATTAACTAAAGGGGCGCGGAAAATATCCCCGCAGTAAAAACATCTTTTGCCAAAAATACGGCAAGAAAACGAGGCCTCCCATTGCAGCGGGTTAAGAAATGTTAATCTTGCTCCGGCAACATGAGCAGATTATTTAGTGTTACAAGAGAATATCCTTTATGTTTTAAGTAAACTAACAACTGTGGTAAAAGGGTATAAAATTTATCCTTGCGGGCATTGTCGGTACCAACATGCATTAAAAGCATAAAACCGTTTAAGCCAGATGGGTTCTTTTTTTCAAAGTCTGTTATTGAATTTAAAATGGCCTCCGACGAAATGTAATTTTTATCCGATGGAGTTGTATAATCCGCATGACTTCGGGTTCCCGGCGTAAAATTAATCAACTGAAAACCCAGGTCGTTTGTCCATGCAGCAATAGTATCGTTATACCATTCAAAAGGAGGCAAAAAGTAAGTAGCATTTTCTTTAGCAATGCCAAAGCTTTTCATGGCTTTATAATTTTTTAGCAGATCGGTGGAAAATTGTTCTTTGGTTACTAAAAGGCTATCGCGGTTTTCCCAGGTGGCATACAGCAAATGATCGTTGGAATGTGCACCAAGATAATGACCCCCTTTTTTTAAGGTTTTAATAAGTGTGCTAAATTTTTGAGTACGGTAAAACCGTCCTGTAAAAAAGAAAGCTGCTTTTGCCCCATGCTTTTTTAATGTGGTGTTGATGAAGTGGCCGCCATCCCCAAATTCATCGCCGGTAAATACAAGCGTTAGCTCTTTTTTTGTTGAATCGCCCCGGATGATGGCACCGTGCGAATAGCTAAAAGCATCTACTTTTTTTTTAAAGCAGATTTTGCTTCGGCTTCTTTAGCAGCAAGCAAATAAATAAGCGATGCCGTTCCATCCATTGTTGGTTCGTTGGTGCTGTAATCGCCATAATCATCGTGGTACACAACAAGGTCGCTTTGAAATTCGGCGTATTCATCTGGTTGAAATAACTGAATACCAATAAGGCTTTTATAAATGGCACCATAAACGGGTCCATCAATGAGGCCGCCATCAATAGGAAAGTTTTTTAAATGAGTAAATGCCGAGTGTGGGTCAACTGGCGTATCGCCCCACTGGGGCAAACCATAAACCATTGAAGTGCCCCAGGGATTTACACCAAACAACCAGTCGAAGTTGGCCGCTTCTAATTCTTCAAAGCTGTTATCGTTGGTAAGCTGCTTGTACCAATAACATTGAATGGCAAACGATGTAGTTAAATTATTGCTGCACCAAATAAACGGCACACCGCGATAGAAAGCATTTTCTTTTGCTTTGCCGTTTACCAGTTCAATACCTTTTTTATAATAAGAAATGAGGGTATCTTTTTCGGCTCCTTTTACCTGCTTTGCCAACTCGAAATGTCCTAAATTAATGAAAGGGTACCATTGATAATGTTTGGCTGTATCCATTCCCAACCACGGCGTGATGGGCTCCTGCGTTGCATACTGGAGCGCGGCGGTTTTGTAAGGCCCCTTTTTGGTAAGTTTATACATGGCAGCGTTGGCCAATTCCATATCATCAACCCAATTATCTTCGGCATATATGTAAGGCGATTTTACCGAAGCCGTTTGTGTTACACCGGGTTTTATAAGAGCAAAATCAAGAGCCGAAAACGAATGCTCCATAAGTTGTGAAGCATACATTGAATCTGATTGATTAAGTAGCAAAGCGCCTAATGCAAAAGCACTTGCAAACTTACCTGCAGTAGATGAAGTGCCGGTGGTGTTATTTAAAAACTTGCCCCGTTGCTGCGGCTCGCCATTAATAAAATATACCGGGCGTTGAAAGCCTTTTCCGTAAAACGAATCCATTGTTGGAATGCGCATGTTTTGATGATCGCGGTCATCGGCTATTTGGTTAAACATCCAATCTTTACGCGGGTGCATTTTCAGCAACCAGTCTAAACCCCAGCGGGCTTCGTCCAATACATCAACTATTTTGTTTTTACCGCTTAATCCGTTTGCAAAATGTTCATCGGTAAATACATCTTTAAAATCGCGGTAAGCCATAAGCAAATGATAAGTTGCATTGGCCGATGTAGTGGCATATTGCAGGTAATCCGATGCATCATGCCAGCCGCCAACTACATCTACAAACGTACTATCTATAATGCCGGCCTTTTGTCCGTACAATACATAACCATCCTGCGTGTGGCAACTATCCTTTAAAAAAGGGTTAAAGCCCGTGCGTTGCTGTCGCATATACCGTAAAGCAAAATCGGCTGTGCCTTTATATACATTATCATCTATTTTAAAAGAGGGTGAAGAAGCCCCGCCTGCGTTTAGGTAATAAGTTCCCGGCTTTTGAAATTGAGAAAAATTGAGCCGGTGGGTTTGCTGAAACGGTCCATAGACACCAAATGGTTTTGAAGCCTTTGCAGAAAAAACAACTTTGTTTGTTGCCGAATCTACCAGCGTAAACGATGTTATGCCGGTTGCTTCTTTACTGCACCACACAGCTACTTTTTTGGCCTGCGGCGGATAACCAAGTTGATTAATTCGTATCCAGCTTTTTGGCTGCGCAATCGAAAAAAACACGCTAAAAAGGGTGGTTAACAGGAGTAGATATTTCATGCTACGATAAATTTAAATCAGTACTGCAAGGTTACCCTTTTTTAAAGGTTTTTGCATTAGCCGGAAAATACACAATTAAAAAGAAAAGAAGTGCCGCTCCGCATTCTAATACTTCGGCCCGTTTGCCATGTGGAATCATTTCAGTGATTGAAAATAGAAGAATAAAACCAATGATTTGATAGCGTTGTGCCAACGGAATACCCCATTTGTTTACAAAGGTGTTCATCCATTTTTTTTTAGCATACAATAAAGGGAATAGACCAAGATAAATAACCAAAACGAAAATTAATAAATACGAAAAAACAATCTTATTTATTTTAACGCCATTGATTTCTAAATTATGCAAATTGGTTTCGGCCTGCAGATTATTTTGTTTGAAGTATTCTGGTGTATCAATGTCAAAAATTCGTTGACCCCACGAAATTTCTTCACCTGCAGCAAACAACAGAAGCATGCCTAACAATAGTGAAGTAAAAATAAAGTACCACGGTTTTTCACTAAAAAATTGTAGAGCGCGGCGCAGGCAAACAACAAAAGCTGCTAACAAGGCAAATACGCCAATCCATTCCACGAGTCCGTCTTCCTGTACGTACTTTTCAAACAGCGTTAGGTTTGTAAACACCAATAAAACACCAATAGCTGTCAAAAGTGCCACAAGGCACAATACAATAATTTCTATAACCGATAATTTGCGGTGAGCCATAAATTACTTCAGTAGAAAAAGGGCAAACTTGCGCCTTTTTTTTCAAAAAGAGGTCAAAATATTAATTGGTTAACTTAGCCGCTCTTGTGCTGGTTTTTTTTAAATAATACATTTATGAAATTGGTTTCTTACTTAAAAGACGGGCACGATGCCCTTGCCGTTCAGGTAGATAATTATTTATATGATATGGATTTGCTGCATCCCGATTTGCCTACAAGTATGAGTTTGTTTTTAGCGTATTGGGAAGATGTTTTTGCAATAGCGCAGCAAGGTGAGCGCATGATTAGAGAGGGAAAATTAGCGGCCAATAAAGGCATTTCGGATGATATTGTAAAGTTGCTTGCGCCGGTCCCGTATCCTACTTCGTGCCGCGATGGATATGCCTTTCGGCAACACGTTGCAGCAGCGCGCCGCAACCGGAAAGTAGATATGATTGCGGAGTTTGATCAATACCCCATTTTTTATTTTACCAACCACAACAGCATTATGGGCCCGGGCAAAGTGCATTGCATGCCCGACCATTTTGAAAAGCTTGACTTTGAATTGGAAGCAGCCATTGTGGTTTGTAAAAGCGGTCGAAACATAAAGGCCGAAGAAGCGGACGAATACATTGGAGGCTTAATGATTATGAACGACCTGAGCGCCCGCCGCTTGCAAATGGAAGAAATGATGTTAAACCTTGGACCAGCAAAAGGTAAGGACTTTGCCACCGCCGTGGGGCCCTGGCTGGTTACGCCAGATGAATTAGAAGAATTTGAAATTCCGGCAAAAGAAGGACATATAGGAAAAGCGTGGAACCTTGCAATGGCCTGCTCTGTAAATGGCGTTCAGGTAAGTGACGGTAATTTGGGCGATATGGATTGGACGTTTGCCGAAATTATTGAACGGGCTTCTTACGGCGTTGATTTGCATGCCGGCGATATTATTGGCAGCGGAACTGTTGGCACCGGTTGCTTTTTAGAACTGAATGGAACGGGTAAATTGGCCGATCCGAATTTTAAAGAACAGTGGTTGCAAAACGGCGATGTAGTTGAGATGAAAATTGATGCGTTGGGCGAATTGAAAAATACCATTGTTGCGGAAGAAGAGGATTGGAGTATTTTGGGGAGGAAGAAAGTTTAAGAATAGGGGCCTTTTTGATATGTTTAAAACCAATTTGTCCCTCTGCGAAATAAAGTCGTTATGATTTTTAACCTGCAAGATTTAAAGCCCGCGGAAACCCAATATTACTTACAACATGTAATAGCGCCACGGCCCATTTGTTTTGCTTCCACTATAAATAAAAGAGGAGAAGTAAACTTAAGTCCTTTTTCTTTTTTCAATTTATTTTCTTCTAATCCGCCCATTGTTATTTTTTCGCCTGCACGCAGAGTACGCGATAATACAACCAAGCACACCTTGCAAAATGTAGCTGAAGTGCCCGAAGTGGTTATCAATATTGTTACGTACAACATGGTGCAGCAAACTTCTTTGGCTAGTTGCGAGTTTCCAAAAGGCACCGATGAATTTATAAAAGCGGGTTTTACAAACAGGACAGCAACCATGGTGCAGCCGCCGATAATTGGCGAAGCAAAAGCGGCACTGGAATGTAAAGTAATAGAGATAAAATCCTTGGGCGAAGGCGGTGGCGCCGGACAATTAATTATTTGCGAAGTAGTGTGTTTGCATATTGCCGATGAATTGCTGGATGAAAATAAAAAGTTAGATCAACGAAAAATAGATTTGGTAGCCCGCCTGGGTGCCAATTGGTATTGCCGCGTTACACCCGAAAATTTATTTGAAGTAGAAAAGCCTAATATGCATTTGGGCATAGGCATAGACGCGCTTCCGCAAAGCATTAGAGAAAGCACTGTTTTAACCGGCAATCATTTAGGTCAGCTTGCTAACGTACACGAACATCCAGTTGTAGACGCTACCTATGAAGATGATCATTTAAAAAATATTGTACAATATTTTTCTATAAACCCAACCGACATGGAACGCGAAGTGCACCAATACGCTGCCACATTGTTAGCGGGCGGAAAAGTTGAGCAGGCCTGGCAGGTGCTTTTAGCCGCTGATAATTTTTAGTAACTTTGAAACATGGGCTATCCAAACAAAATATTGCCACATTACACGTACAATGATTATTGTCGTTGGGAAGGGCAATGGGAATTAATTGAAGGCATTCCGTATGCCATGAGCCCGGCGCCGCGGCCCGAACATCAAACTGTTGCCGGAAATCTACATGCTGAATTTAGAGCGGCACTAAAGGATGGAAAATGTTCCTGTAAAGTCTACCAGCCAATTGATTATAAAGTAGAAGAAGATACTATTCTCAATCCTGATTTATTAATTATTTGTAAACCAATTACTAAACAATTTTTAGATTTTACACCCGAACTTGTAGTAGAAATATTGTCGCCTTCAACTGCGTTAAAAGATCGCCATACGAAATATGAAATTTATCAGCAAGAACAAATTCCGTATTATATACTTGTTGATGTGGAGGAGAAAAGAATTGAGCTTTTTATGTTAGATAAAGAAAAATTTGAACCGGTTTTAATAAACCAAAAAGCGCCCTACAATTTTGCTTTTGAAGGTTGTTCGTGTGCTGTTGTTTTCGACGCCATCTGGAGCTAATTACATCCACCCGGTTGCAGAACTTTCTATTTTATATAAAGAAAAATTTACCACTTGTTGCGCTGCTTTCAATGAAATGTAAGGAAGTACAACAGTGCCGGCGGCTGTATACAATGTAAGCGTTGCCAAAGCATTCTTTCGCTGGTACATACTTTGTTGTAGCTGCACGGTTTGCACCTTGTGCCATTTTAATAAAATCAGGTGTGCTCCGTAAGATGATCGGTTTACAAATAAAACATCGTTGCAGGCATAAGCTTTAAACTTTTGCTGCAAAAGAAAAGATTTTACACCTACAAAAAAGGGTATAAACAAAAACAAAAGCGCCGTTTCTTTCAACCAATAAAAAGAGGTTGCAATAAGCAGTAAGGCAGGCAACAATCCATACACCGCCATCCGCCGAACAACGTACGACGGATGAATACGTATTGCGGTAAGATCTTCTGTATATGGTAGAGCGTGATAATCGTCTAACAATAAATGAATGTACCCGTACTGAGTTACGGGCACTTCTACTTTCATTTTGCTTTTTGCTTCATCGGCTCCGGCAATCTTATATTCCATCAACCAAAGTCCCAATTTGTTGCGCAGCCAATTGGCTCGCCATGCTACAAACTGTATCTTTTTAAAAGATACTAATTGTTCTTTTACATTGATTAAGCCCAGTTTAATGTAAAAGCCCGACGACCTTCGATGAACGGTAAAATCATAAAATTTTAAAAACGTGCGGGCGGTTGAAATTAAAATAACAATCAGTAATACACCAGCAAATAAGCCCGCAAAAATAAGTGCTGAACTGCGCGGAAAGGCTCCTGTTGCCGTAGTAATCACCCCTTTACTAATGGATTTTAAACTGTCGTAAATGCCGTAGCCAAACGAAAGCAAAATAAAAAACGCTTCTAAATGGTTGGCGGAAAAACTCAGCTTCAAAAGGTCTGATATAGAAAGTTTTAAGATGGGAAGGGGCTCCTGCTTATTTTCCGTTTGGTTGTAGGTGCTTTCTACCTGCAGGCTTTTACGCAGCGCTTCAGCCATTGGCCGGCGCAACGCATCAATTGTAACTTCTGTTTTTGAAGAACCTGCTGTATCTATATCAATTTTTACAATACCTAAAATGTTGTGCAATGCTGATTCTTCAATATGTACTGCCTGAATTTTTTGAAGCGGAACAACAATCGTTTCTTTTTTTAACCATCCTTTTTTAATAATTAATTGTTGGTTACTTATATAAAAGCGAAAAAAATAAAACTTAATAATGCTGTTTACTATTGTGAGCAGTGCAAACAGCGCGGCAATTAATTCGTACCTACTTTCTTTGCCGGGCTTTTCGTTAAAAAGCATCAGCAACAAAAGAGGCCAAAGCCGCTTAATAATATCCCAACCAGTTTTAAAAAACACAATCACCAGTCCGGCAAGCGGCTGCCGTTGTGGGCTGCTCCAGCTAAACTTCGGTGGTTCCATTTAGTTTGCTTAGAATAAATTGACGTAATTCTTCTGCCTCGTGCTGCTGCAAACCCGGTATGCGCATGTCTGCCCCGTCCGATCCGGCGGTGTATAGTACCAGCGAAGCTAATTGCCACCTGCGTTCCAGTAAACCCGATTCAATGCTGCAATTTTGTACTCGATTATAAGGGCAGGTTTTTGACTGCCGAACCAGCCATCCTTTTTGAAAGGTCACATCATGCTGGCGAACGGCGTAAGCAATAAATGTAAACGACTTTTGTAACACTAAATAGCGGAAGGAAGTAAATGCAACAACCAGAAACAGGATTGACGGCCACCACCACAAGGAACGAATTTCCTCAACAAAAAAGATAAGCAGTGCAACCGCCAGCATAACAAACAACGAACTGATTAACCACTTTAACCGCAGCAAACTTAAATAGTGTTTATCAACAGGTTGCAGCGCCATCATTTCGGCAGCCGGAAGTGTGGAAACATCAATTTCGGAGTTTATAAAGGACATAATGAGTGATGAAAAATTTTATGAATGATGAAAGATTAAGAATGCGGGATGCGGGCATAGGAATGAGGAAGTTGATTTGCTATAAATGATTTTTCATATTTAAGGCACCCTTTTTTAAAGGTTTAAAAAAGGGTGCCTTGATTGTAATATTAATTGTAATAATTAAGCTACTCACTCAGCATTCATCTTTCATTTCTGATCAACCATCACACAACATTCATTCTTAAAACCCTCGGCCTGCCCAACCAAACACTTTCTTTAATATTTCGGTAGTGCGTGCCGCAGGGTTTTCTCTAATGTTTGCTTCTTCTTTTGCAATCTGATCGAAAAGGGCAGCAACGGATTTTTCTACTACATAAGAAGACAAATCGGGATTAATTTTATTAATGGTTGTTGGAAACCTGTTGTACGTATTTACCATATCGCCATAATATTTTGTAGCGCTAAATTTATCTAACGAGCTATTAATAATGGGCGCAAAAGCGGCGGTTAATTTTGCCGTTGTCTTATCGCGAAAGTATTGTGTAGCACCGTCTTTCGGTCCTTTAATAATGTTTATGGCATCGGTAATTGTCATTTGCCTGATAGCATCTACAAAAATGGGCCGAGCATAACCGACAGCCTCTTCGGCACT
>JBBSRB010000048.1:0-20327 GCA_038243445.1 Chitinophagales bacterium
TACATTTTGATCATGTTGGTGGCGCAGTAATCCGTGAAAACGGAGAACTAAAACCAGCTTTTAAAAACGCTACTTACTGGAGCAATAAACAACACTGGGATTGGGCGGTAAATCCAAACCAAAGAGAGAAAGCTTCTTTTTTAAAAGAAAATATTTTACCCATTAAGGAAAGCGGCCAATTGAAGTTTATTGATGCGCCTTTAAATGAAGATAACAACGACCCTTTTTTGCCACTTTCTTCTGCGCCTTTTACCCCTTCTATTTCTGTTCGGTTTGTAAGTGGACACACAAAAGGCATGATGCTGCCGCAGATAAAATACAACGATAAAACCATTGTGTACATGGCCGATTTGTTGCCATCGGCAGGGCACATTCCGCTGCCATATGTAATGGCGTACGATATGTTTCCACTAACTACGTTAAACGAAAAAAAAGTGTTTTTTAAAGAAGCTGTTGAAAACAATTACATTTTATTTTTTGAACACGATGCGCAAACAGAATGTTGCGATGTAGAACAAACCGAAAAAGGGGTTCGGGTAAAAAGTAGCTTTAGTTTAGAAAGCATTTTGTGACCCCTTTTTTAAATGTTTTTGAAATCTAATGTCAAATTACGTTACCTCTTTTTTGGCATTTTGCGTATTATATTAATACATTATTGTAGCGAGCTTTTTATTGCTGTTTAAAAAAAGATACATTTTGTAATGATTTTTCCCTGTGCGTTGGCCTGACAAACGGGCGGAGCCATTGGGTTTGCCCTTTACTTTTTTGTTTCTTGAAGTTTAACCCGGCAAAGGCCGGAACTAAGGAAAAAGGAGATTGCTTCTAGGCTCGCAATGACGAAACATTCGCTTTCTTATAAAAACGAAACCCAATTCCGCTTAACTTGCTTCTTTTATGAAAATCATTTCGTACAACGTAAACGGACTTAGAGCTGCCATTAAAAAGGGCTTTTTAGAGTGGTTACAACAGCACCCGGCTGACGTTGTTTGCATTCAGGAAAACAAAGCGCAACAAACCGATGTAGCGGCAAAACTGTTCACCGATGCTGGTTATAAAGACTACTGGTTTTGCGCTCAAAAGAAAGGGTACAGCGGCGTTACCGTGTTTTCTAAAATAGAACCTGATGCGGTGCAATGCGGTACCGGCCACAAAATAAGCGATGACGAGGGGCGGGTGCAGCAGTTGGATTTTGGTAATATAAAACTGATTAACGCATACTTTCCATCGGGCACCACCGGTGGCGAACGGCAGGCTTATAAATACAATTGGTTAGATGAGTTTTACGATTATGTACAAGACCTTCGTAAAACTTTTCCAAATATTATTTTATGTGGCGATTATAATATTGCGCACACCGAAACAGATCTTTATTCGCCAAAAACAAACCGGCAAACGAGTGGCTTTTTGCCCGCTGAAAGAGCATGGATGGACAAGCTTTACAGCAGTGGCTGGATTGATACTTTCCGGCATCATCGCCCCGATGAAAAACATCGCTATAGCTGGTGGAGCCAGCGGTTTCCTGCCGTGCGTGAACAAAATAAAGGCTGGCGTATAGATTATATTTCGGTTACCAGCCCTTTACAGAGTTGTATAAAAGAAGCAGATATTTTTTCCGATATAAAACACAGTGATCATTGCCCGGTATATGCCGAAATAGATACTGATGCTTTAAAATAACAACAATGATTATTTATAATATTACCAATCAAGTAGATAAAAGGCTTGCAAACGAATGGTTAACCTGGCTAAAAGAGGAACATATAAAAAAGGTAATGGAAACGGAATGTTTTACAGAATATAAAATAGTGCGCCTGCTTGAAGTTGACGAAAGCGAAGGTGTTACTTATGCTATTCAATTTACGGCCGAATCGAAAGCCGATTACAACCGGTATATTGAAACCCATTCTGTGGCGCTGCGCCAGCAAAGTATAAATAAATGGGGCGATGCCGTTATTGCTTTCAGAAGCGTAATGCAGGTAGTGGAATAAAGAAATGATTATGGCTGCTTTATT
Organism: Chitinophagales bacterium; assembly: GCA_038243445.1. GTDB lineage: Bacteria > Bacteroidota > Bacteroidia > Chitinophagales > Chitinophagaceae > Flavisolibacter. The sequence continues at coordinate 2,013 of JBBSRB010000048.1, forward strand.
AATTGTTTAGTGCAAATTTCGCTGAAACCCTTAAGTTGCCTGCATGGCAACGTTATTAACCCCAAAGCCTTGCTGGTAGCGGCTTACAGCCGGCAACAATCATCAGCAGCGTTATCAATGTTCGTATTTTTAGTTTAAAACGCTTGCTGCAAGCGGGTTTCAGCCTTTTACCTAAATTTATAAACTGGCGAAAATTATTTTGTTTCAAACAAAAAGCGGTTAAATTTGTCGGCACATAACATCAAATAAAAATTACTATGAACAAAGCTGAATTAATTTCAACACTGGCAGAAGAAGCAGGTATTACCAAAACACAGGCAAACACTGCGTTAGATGCTTTTGTTGATGCTGTAACAAAAACATTAAAAAAAGGTGATAAAGTTACTTTGGTAGGTTTCGGAACTTTTTCAGTTTCTAAACGTGCTGCCCGTAACGGCCGCAACCCGCAAACAGGAGAAGTAATTAAAATTAAAGCCCGTAAGGTGGCTAAGTTTAAGGCGGGCAAAGACCTTTCCGCTAAGTTGTAAACCAAAACAACAAAACTTTTTAAAGCCTTCCTGTTATTGCAGGAAGGCTTTCTGTTTATATTGCCATTTTTTTCGCAACTTGCAGCCTAAATAAAAAAAACCATGGGCAGAGGCGATAAAAAAACTAAAAAAGGAAAGATATTTAAAGGTTCGTTTGGCAAATCGAGGCCAGCAAACCCGAAGCCGGCAGAAAAAAAAGAAGAAAAGAAAGAAGCATAATGAATATTGAATAAGAAACAAGGAATGTTGAATGAAGAAGTACTTCAACGTTTCTTGTTCATCTTTTACCTGTTTAATATTCCTTGTTCTTGTGTCCCTTGTTCTATATTCCTTACGGAGCTAAACGCTCAATTTTCCAACTTCCGTTTTCTTCCAGGCTGTATTGAATGCGATCGTGCAGGCGGCTAGGCCGGCCCTGCCAAAACTCCATCACTACCGGTTGAATTTTATATCCGCCCCAATGGGCTGGCCGCTGCATTTCTTTGTTTTGGTTTTCATCTGCAACAGATTTGTATTGTTGGTGCAGCCATTCCCTGCTTTCAATAACCTGGCTTTGCGGCGACGCTATAGCCCCTACGCGGCTGCCTTGCGGTCGGGAAAAAAAATATTCATCGCTTTGGTCGGCGGATAGTTTTGACGCCAGGCCTACAATGCGCACCTGGCGCTCTAGTTCTTTCCAAAAAAACATCAGGCATGCTTTTGGGTTTTCAAGTAGTTGCAGGCCTTTATAACTGTTGTAATTAGTAAAAAAAACAAAGCCTTCCTTATCAAAGTCTTTTAACAACACTATTCGTGCGGCCGGCATTCCATCGCAGGATGCAGTGGCAAGCGTCATAGCATTTGGCTCTGTAATGTTGCTTTCAAGCGCCTGTTTCCACCACTTGCCAAACTGGTCTAAAGGGTTTTGGGCTACATCGCTTTCTAATAAAGTTTGTTGTGCATATTCAAGGCGAAGGTTGGCTATTTGTGGGGTCATAATGCAAAGTTAGCCCTTACGGTTAATGCGCTTGCCTGCGCAGCAAATGATCTCTTTCCTGGGTCATCATGTTCAGCATACTTTCAAGCTCGCCTATCCTTCTTAACTCAGTTTTCATTTTTAAATTCGTGTCCGATACGGTTTGAAAATCGGTATTCATTTCTTCCAGTACCCGGGCTCTTTTCATAAACTGATGCCGCTGTTTGTTGGCCACCTGCAGCTTGTCTTCTGTTTGGCAAAGCAGCTCGTATAGTCTTGCTTTTTCGGTTGTTGTCTCCTGGAGTTTTTCTTGTTTGCGCCGGTGCTCGTTTTGCAAAAGGCTGTATTCTTCTTTTATATCTTCAAGGTCCATGGCGAGCTGGTTGGCTGTTGCGGCCTGCTTCTCAAATTCTGCCAGCCTTTTTTGCAAGGCATCAAAATCTCTTTGTACTTCTTCCATCCTTACAGTTACCAATTGTGTTAATTCACTACCCTGACGAAGTTTTTGCAGCTCGTCTTCCTGTTCTTCCAGCAACAATTCCAGCTTGTCTATTTTACTTTGCAGTTCGGGATTTTGTTTTTTTATCAATGGCGCTTGCTCCTCATTTTTAATATTATCTACTTTTTGCAATAAAGCATTTAATTGCTGTTGTTGTAGTAAAATAGATTTTTTCACGCCGTCCAGCGATTCTTCTTTTTTGCTAAACCAACTTTTAACCTCAAACAAATAAGGTGCAGATTTTGGGCTTGCTGCCCACTGTTCCTGATCTTGGTTAAATAAGGCGACGAAGGGTTTTCGGGAAAGCTTTTTTGCCGGCTCGGTTTCAAAATGGCCAAACCATCGGTTAGCCATCTTTTTTTGCTGCTCTTTAACAACCCTAAGTCCTATGTATATTTTTCTGCAATAATAAATTGTGACCGCCAGTAGCAGAAACGAGAAGATGAAAACAATATTCTCGATTGTAGCAATTTTTATAGCTAATACAAACATGCAGTTTATCTGGTTTCGGCAAACAAACTAATAAAAATTTTTGATATAGAAAAGAAATTGCTGGTGTTTAGCCTCTTACAAGGGTGCCTACTTTTTCGCCGGTTACCACTTGTTTTAAGTTTCCGGGTTTATTCATATCAAAAACAATAATGGGTAAATTGTTTTCCATACATAAGGTAAAAGCAGTCATATCCATAATGTTTAGTTTTTTAGAAATGCATTCGTCAAAACTAATAACACCATACCTTGTTGCGGTTGGATCTTTTTCAGGGTCGGCCGTGTAAATACCATCTACACGTGTGCCCTTCATAATAATATCGGCTTTTATTTCAATGGCCCGCAGAGAGCCTGCTGTGTCGGTAGTAAAATAAGGGTTGCCGGTGCCGGCGCCAAAGATTACCACTCTCCCTTTTTCTAAGTGGCGTATGGCGCGGCGCCGAATGTAAGGCTCTGCAATCTGCTCCATTTTTATAGCGCTTTGCAACCGGGTGTACACGCCTTCTTTTTCTAAAGCGGCCTGCAGCGCCATGCCGTTAATAACTGTTGCCAGCATGCCCATATAATCGCCATGAGCCCGTTCTATTCCGGTCTCGGCTTCGTTCATGCCGCGGTAAATATTTCCGCCGCCAATAACTACCGCAACCTGTACACCAAGATCGATAATTGATTTAATGTCTTTGGCATATTGACTCAACACCGACGTATCGAAACCAAACGATTTATCGCCCATTAACGATTCGCCGGAAAGTTTTAAAAGAATGCGTTTGTACTTAGGAAGCATAAATGTTTTTGTTGTAAAAAGGTGTTTGCTGGTTTTGCGCAGCGAAGATATGGGAAGTTGGGGGAGAGTTGACAGATGACGGTTGACCGTATTTGCAAGGCTTTAGGGAGAAAAGAAACAACTAAATTTTTGGTGTGCGAATAATTACAAGCGTTTGATGTTCTGCAGTGAATAGAAAGCGATTTTATTTTATGTTAAGAGTGTAAGAAATAATGCCGCTTTTAAAAACACTTATTTTATGTTATTGAAAAAGATAAACAGTAATAAAAGGGTACCTGCAATAATCCGGTAAATACCAAAAACCCGAAAGCCATATTTTTTTAGAAAGCTAATAAAAAACTTAATGGCCAGAAGCGCTACAATAAACGCCACCACATTGCCTACGGCAAAAGCCATTATATTTTGATTTGATTGTAGTATAAGCTCGTAACCGCGTTGTGGAAGTGCGGCCTCAGCTTGCCAATTTTTTATAAAAAGATAATAAGCCGAAGCCGCAAACATGGTGGGAACCGCAAGGAAAAAAGAAAATTCAGCAGCAAAGTTTCGGGTTAGCTTTTGCTGCATACCTCCAATAATAGAGGCGGCGCTGCGGCTTACGCCGGGAATCATGGCCAATACTTGCCAGCAGCCAATGATGAACGATTTTTTATACGTGAGCCGATCGTCTGCCTCTATTAATTCGCTTTGAGTTGTTTCAAATGCAAAAAGATCGGGAGCACCGCTTGCAGGTTGTTGAAACCATTTATCTACATACAGCAGAACAAAACCGCCAAGCAAAAGGCTGATGGCCACAATTAATTCGCTGCCCAGCATTTTATCTACTGTTTCGTTTAAAAGTGCACCAAAAATTAGGGCCGGCAAAACACCAACGGCCAGTTTGGTATAAAATTGCCATTGTGTAAACTGAAAAAATTTGCGCCAGTAGGTAAGCACCACCGCCATTATAGCACCCAGTTGAATAGACACCTCAAAAAGCTTTGTGAAATCATCGTGAGCAACACCTAAAATAGAGGAGGTGATAATCATGTGGCCGGTGGAAGAAATAGGCAAAAACTCGGTAAGCCCTTCTACAATGGCAATAATAATAGCTTCAAAAAGGGTCATTAATGAAAAAGATGTTAGCGGTTTTTTGGCTGGCGGAAAATAGCAATAATTAATATAACCAAACCGGCTAATATTAAAATGGGCGCCACGGTAATGCGGGTAGTGCTGTACACCTGGTTGGGGTCAAATACATTAGGGTCGGTGCTGCGCCCACCCGACATAAGCAAAAAGCCAATGATCATAACGGCTATGCCACCAAGCATCCACAAAAAATTTGGTTTATTAAAAACAGGTACCAATGAATTTGCTTCCGGGTGTTTTTGTGCTGCTGTATTTGTTCTGCTGCTCTTCATTATAAAAAAGGGGTTAAAAAGGGCAAGTTAGGTATTTAGTTCAAAACGGCTGTTTGTTAAGGAAGTTGAACAGCAGTTGATGCATTAAGCTTTTAAACTTTTCTAGCTATTGTTAATACAATTCATCCAGCTTCATGCGCAGGTATTTTAGCACGCTGCGGTGTGTGCTGAAAACGGTAATGGTAATACCAATAACAATCAAGGCTAAAAACATAATTGCCAGCTGCGCATTGTCGTGAAGGGCTTTTAAATCCGGTAAAAAATGTTCGGCCACCATTATCAATGCATAAACCAACACAATGGCTATAACGGCCGCAATGGCACCATTAACAATAGCCCTCACGTTTAATGGTTTGGCAATAAACCAGCGGGTAGCGCCTACCATTTGCATGGTTTTAATAATAAACCTGTTGCTGAACATGGCCAGCCGTATTGTATTATCAATTAAAATAATAACCAGTACCGAAATTAGCAAGGCCACGCCGGCGAGTACCAGGTTAATAATGGTAAAGTTCCGCTGCATTTTGCCTACTACCGAATTGGGGTAACGCACTTCATCAACCGCAGCAAAACGTACCAGATCGGTTTTAATAGAAACCAGCCTTGCCGAGTCTACAAAATCTGCTTTTAAGGTAAAGTCAAGCGAAGTGGGCAGCAAACTGTTTTCTAAAAACTCGGTAAAATCTTCGTTGCCGCTTTTTACCCATTCTTTTTTGGCGGTTTCTTTATCGGTGTAGCGCACTGCTTTGGTGTATGGCTGCGCAGTAATATATTGTTGAAGCGAAGCGCGGGCGGTATCTGCAACATTTGGTTTTAAAAATACCTGCACTTCCACGCTTTCTTTAAAATATTGAATAAGTTTACGCGAGTTAATGGTAAGCCAGCCCACAATGCCTAAAAGAAATAACACAAGCGTTACACCTAATATTGACATAAAGTAAGAAGGTTTGCCGCGTTGAGAAGTAGCCTTGCCAAATTGCGCCATGCGATTAGTTTTAGAAGTGGGCAAAAATAACTCTTTACTCCAAAACCATGGCGGCGGTTAGTAAAGCTTTGTTTATTGATGAAAAGCCGAATCGTTATTTTTGTTCCTTTTAACGATTGCCGGCCCATATTATTGCAGATGAGTTGTATTGGTAACCTGGCAGCAGCTACCAAATGGAAAATCTGTTGCAAGTTTATCCGGTACACTCTTGTGCAATTGTACTTTAGGTATAATGTACAAACAACAAGGAGCACAGATTAGGTATAAAGATTTATACCAGTTTCATAACTTTCTTAGTGTTATACTTTGTGCTCCTTGGGGTTGAAAAATAAAAAATCAACGTTTTTAATGGAATACAGTTTTAGAGATATAGAAAGAAAATGGCAACAACAATGGACAAGCGAGAAAGTGTACAGGGTGCCAAACCTTTCTGACAAACCAAAATATTATGTGCTGGACATGTTTCCTTACCCCAGCGGTGCGGGGCTGCATGTTGGTCATCCGCTGGGTTATATCGCATCTGATATTTTTGCCCGCTACAAGCGCTTAAAAGGGTTTAACGTACTGCACCCTATGGGCTACGATGCGTTCGGTTTGCCTGCCGAGCAATATGCCATAGAACACGGCGTACACCCGGCCGTAAGTACCGAAAAAAACATCGCCACCTTTCGTAAGCAATTAGATAACATTGGTTTTTCGTTTGATTGGAGCCGTGAAGTGCGCACATCTGACCCGGCTTATTATAAATGGACACAATGGATTTTTTTGCAATTATTTAAAAGCTGGTACAATAGAAAATCGGGCAAGACAGAACATATTGATACCCTGATAAACCTTTTTGAAAAAGAAGGAAATGCAGAACATCCGTTTCCAAATGCTCAAACCGTACTAAACAATTCAAATAATAAAAGCAACAACAATTTTACTGCAGAAGACTGGAAAAGCTTTGATGAAAAAACAAAGCAAACTATTTTAATGGAATACCGCATTGCCTACTGCGGCTTTGGCGAAGTAAACTGGTGCGAAGCATTAGGAACCGTTTTGGCTAATGACGAAATAGTGAACGGCGTAAGTGAACGCGGCGGTTTTCCGGTAGAGAAAAAGAGGCTGCGTCAATGGTACCTACGAATTACTGAATATGCCGACCGGCTGTTACAAGGGTTGCAAACGGTTGATTTTAGCGATGCCATGAAGGAAATGCAAAGTAACTGGATTGGCAAAAGCGTGGGCGCAGAAATTGAGTTTCGCATTGCGCCCAATCCCGCTTTTCCCATAACTAAAACCTTCGAAAAAGGGGTAGCAGTAAAGTGTTACACCACCCGCCCTGACACCATTTTTGGTGTCGACTTTTTGGTTCTTGCACCAGAACACGACCTTGTAAACCAAATAACAACGGTTGAACAAAAAAGGTCCGTAGACGAATACATCTCCTTTGTAAAAAGCCGCAGCGAACGCGAACGAATGGCTGAAAAAAGCATCAGCGGCGTATTTACCGGTGCGTATGCATTACATCCGTTTACCAATGGCTTAATTCCGGTTTGGATATCGGAATACGTGCTTGCGGGTTATGGCACCGGCGCTATTATGGCGGTGCCCGGCGGCGACGAACGCGACCATAAATTTGCCCATCATTTCGGCATTCCCATTACAAATATTTTTGGAGATGCCTACAACGGAACCGAAGCCCTGACATCTAAAACACTAATTCTGGAAAACAGCGGTTTTTTAACAGGCATGAACTACGATGGTGCTACAGAAGTAGTATTAAAAAAACTTGACGAAAAGGGTGCAGGGCGGCGTAAAGTGAATTTCAAAATGCGGGATGCGGCGTTTAGCAGACAGCGTTATTGGGGCGAGCCTTTTCCTATTGTTTGGAAAGATGGAGTGGCTTATCCGCTGGATGAAAGTGAGTTGCCTTTAAAACTACCGGACGTGGAAACATACGGACCTGCCCCCAACGGCGAAGGTCCTTTGGCGAATATTCCGGAGTGGACAAATCGCCAGCTTGAAACGAATACAATGCCGGGTTATGCTGGTTCTTCCTGGTATTTTTTGCGGTATATGGATCCGCACAACAACAATGCCTTTTGCGATAAAAATATTAGTGCTTATTGGAACCAGGTAGATTTATATGTGGGCGGAACCGAGCATGCTGTGGGGCATTTATTATACAGCCGCATGTGGACAAAAGCCTTGTATGATTTAGGATTGATACCCTTTGATGAACCTTTTAAGCGGTTATTAAATCAGGGAATGATTCAGGGAAGTTCGAGGTTTGTGTATTGGGTTCAATTACTTCACGTAGATATGTTGGGTGATGAAGAAACGCCAAAACAAGTGAATCTTCCTCCAATATATTTATCAAAGAGGTGGGTAGATGAATTTTCAGATCATCAAACAAAGCAATCTTTAAACCAAACCATAAAACAGATAATTGATGGTCGAAACGAAGATTTAAATATGGAAATCAGTTTAGAAAAACAGCCTGTTCCAATCCATGTTGATGTCAATTTAGTTGACGGTGTTGAATTAAATATGGAAGCATTTAAAAATTCAAAATCGGAATATAAAAACGCTGTCTTTATTACCGAAGAAAACGGTAAGTACATCTGCGGAACCGAAGTTGAGAAAATGTCCAAATCAAAATACAACACTGTTAACCCAGATTTACTTGTAGAAAAATATGGCGCCGATACCTTCCGCATGTATGAAATGTTTTTAGGCCCGGTAGAAATGAGTAAACCCTGGGATACCAAAGGCATTGAAGGTGTTCATCGTTTTTTAAAAAAGCTTTGGCGGCTTTTTTACCACGAAAATCAAATCATTGTTTCCTCCGAAAGAGCTACTAACCAGGAGCTAAAGGTGCTCCACAAAACCATTAAAAAAATAGAAGAAGATACCGAACGTTTTTCGTTTAATACCTGCGTATCGGCTTTTATGGTTTGTGTAAACGAACTAACAGATTTAAAGTGCAGCAAGCGCGAAGTGCTGGAGCCGCTGCTTATTTTATTAACTCCTTATGCGCCGCACATAGCCGAAGAATTGTGGCATCAACTTGGAAATACAACGACCATTTTAGATGCTTCTTTCCCCAAATGGGAAGAAAGGTATTTGACGGAAAGCACAAAAGAATATCCGGTTTCTATTAATGGTAAACTGCGCACCACTATTGTTATAAATCTGGCGATCAGCCAACCCGAAGTAGAAGAGATTGTTTTGGCAAATGCCGTTGTTCAAAAATGGCTGGACGGAAAATTACCGAAGAAAATAATTTTTGTAAAAGGCAAAATGGTAAATGTGGTGCTGTAAGGCTACCACATTTTGTGCCTTATTGAAACTTGTTCGCTAAATTACAGGCATGCCTTTTGTTAAAAAATAGTACACAGGCGACAGCTTACCCGGGTTTGGTACTTCCGTCTTTCTTTTTAGAAATAAAGTTTCTTTTGTATGATGCTTCTTCTGGATTCCTTTTTTGGTGCACCTAAAATTTCGCTTGCAGGTATTGATGAGATAAAAAATAACGCGCCAAACATTATTGTTTGGGCAGCACCGGTAATGTTTTTCTTTGTGTTGCTGGAATGGTTTATTGCCTGGCGTCAAAACCGCCAATTTTATGATAAAGCGGAAACCATTGGGTCTATTGCAGTAGGTGTAGGAAATGTGCTTATTAACCTGGCGCTAAAGCTTACCCTCCTGTACCTGATTATTGGGCTGTACAACCTGCTGCCCTGGCGCATGGCGTTTAATTGGTGGACTTTTATTCCCTGTTATATTATTTTTGATTTATGCTCTTATTGGGCGCACCGTATTTCTCACGAGCAGCGCTTTTGGTGGGCCACGCATGTGGTACACCATAGCAGCGAAAATTACAACCTAACCGTTTCGTTTAGGCTGAGCTGGGTGCAGCATTTGAAACTTGTGTTTTTTCTACCGGTGGCGGCGCTCGGGTTTCATCCCATTGTATTTTTTGTGGTTAATCAAATAGCCGTTTTGTTTCAGTTTTGGGTACACACCGAGTACATCCGCAAGCTCCATCCCGTAATCGAATATATTTTTGCTACACCCTCCAACCATCGCGTTCACCATGGTTCGCAAGAAAAGTACATCAATAAAAATTACGGTCCCACGTTCATTATTTGGGATCGGATGTTTGGTACGTATGTGGAAGAAGACGAGCAACCTATTTACGGGTTAACGCATAGTTTGGAAGATAAATCAAACCCTATATATATAAATTTTCACGAGTATAAAGATATGTGGAATGATGTAAAGGGCGCAAAGGGGTTGCGAAAAAAATGGTTTTATCTGTTTGGCGATCCTATTGATATTGCAAGAGAAAAAGAAGCGGCCCAACAAACAACGTATATGTCTGTATTATCGAAAGAGTCAAAATCTGCGTAAAGCGTTTTACAATTTCTCCAATTCGATTTGCAAGAGATTTTCTTTTTACAGTAGATCCCGACCCCCCCCCTTTTGCTAAACTATTTGGAGTACTCCTTCATTATTGTACTTTTGCGCACTTAGTTTAAACCAAAATGAAAATTCATAAAGAAGGGTTCGCCTCTATTATTATCGGCATTTTAGTTGTGGCGGCCATAAATATAATCACCCTTGTTTTGTTAACGCCTCGTTACCCCGTTTTAGGGTGGACGGTTTTTTTGATTTCCTTGGGTTTACTTATTTTTATTCTTTCTTTTTTTCGCATTCCAAAAAGAGCGCATGCCGAAGGCGAAGACCTTATTGTAGCGCCCTGCGATGGAACCGTAGTGGTAATTGAAGAAGTAGAACCCGACGAGTATTTTACCGACAAACGCCTGCAGCTTTCTATTTTTATGAGTCCGCTGAATGTGCACGTAAACCGAAACCCTGTAACCGGCGAAGTAACCTACAGCAAATACCACAAAGGAAAATATCTTGTAGCCTGGCACCCAAAATCATCTACCGACAACGAGCGCCACTCGGTGGTGTACCGCCAGCACGGAAAAGAAATGCTGGTAAAACAAATTGCCGGCGCTTTAGCAAAACGAATTGTAAACTACTTAAAGCCCGGCGACCAGGTAGTGCAAGGCGCCGAAATGGGCTTTATAAAATTTGGTTCCCGGGTAGATTTGTTGCTGCCGCTTGATGCGCAAATTGATGTAAAAATCAACCAAAAGGTAAAAGGTGGCGTAACCGTTTTGGGCAAGTGGTAGATAAGAGCTTTTAGTTTCGTTGCTGTGCCAACCACCCCTTTTTTAAAGGTTTTTACAGGAAAGGGAGATTGCTTCGTGCCTCGCAATGACAAAAGCAGATACCCTTTTTCAAAGGTTTTTTGACGTTAGCACAACAACAAAAAACAGAACAAACGCAATCAGCAACTACCCCTTTTTTAAAGCTTTTTTGTCTTTAAAAAATTGCTTTTAACTCTTTCAAAGTGTGCACCGTGTACGTTGGTTTTATATGTTGCGGCAGGCCGTTAAAGTTTACATGAACCTGGTCCATGCCAACGCCCAAAGCGCCTGCAATATCTATATCCAGCGCATCGCCAATCATTATACTTTCATCTACTTTGGCGCCGGCACGGTTTAAGGCGTACTCAAAAATTTCGGGCTCTGGTTTTAAACTGTTGCTTCCTTCCGATGTAATTACCTCTGTAAAAAAAACATCAATACCGCTGTTTTTTAATTTGCAATGCTGGGTATGTTCAAAGCCATTCGTAATCAGGTGCAGTTTGTAGCCCTTGCCATGCAAGTATTCCAGCACATCTTTTGTATCGGCAAATAGGAGCGTTCGGGTGGGCAGCAGTTGTAAAAAAATATCGCCCATTTCTTTTGCCAGCTCTTCATCTGCAATTTTAAAATCAAGCAAGGTTAACCACATTCGTTTCATGCGCAGTTCTCCCTGCTTCATTTGACCTTTGCGGTATCGCTCCCATAACCTTAAGTTGTGCGCTAAATAATTCTGGTGAAAAAGGTCAAAATCATGCACCCCCTTTTCCGATAGTTTTAATTCTAAATGCAGGTGTTGAAGTGTGTCTTTTGCATTGGCATCAAAATCCCAAAGTGTGTGGTCTAAATCAAAAAAAATATGTTTGTACTTCTTCATTATTATTTGTGTTTATCAGCCTTTTTGCTACTATCATTTTGTAAAGCCACAGTTTATGCCGCCCTTGATCTGGTACATGCTTGTGAGGCCCGTTATTTTATTGGTCATTTGGCAAATTTCAGCGTAGCTGCGGCAACTCATCTAAATGAATTTACTTTGTAACCAACAAATGTAACTACATGAATATTGTTATCACCGGTGCTTCCCGCGGAATAGGAAAAAGAATTGCAGAAGTGTTTGCAGAAGACAAAAAAGGACATACTATATTACTTTGCGCCCGCAACGAAAAAACCCTTTCCGCCGCTGCCACCGATTTGCAAAGCCGTTTTCCCCGAACCAATGTTTGGTTTAAAGCGCTGGATATTGGCAATAAAGAAGGCGCCAAAGCTTTTGGGTTTTGGGTGTTAGAAAAAATATCAAAGATTGATGTACTTATTAATAATGCAGGTACGTTTGTTCCCGGCGATATTTCGAACGAGCCCGACGGTGCCCTTGAAAAAATGTTAGGCGTAAACTTGTTTAGTGCTTATCATCTTACGCGATCGCTGCTGCCCAGCATGCTGGAGCATAAAAGCGGACATATTTTTACCATCTGTTCCATTGCCGGTTTGCAGGCATACCCAAACGGTGGCGCGTACAGTATTTCTAAATTTGCTTTATTAGGCTTTACCAAAAACCTGCGACACGAGTTAATGCCGCACGGCATAAAAGTAACTGCCATTATTCCGGGTGCTGTTTATACCGATTCGTGGATTGGCAGCGGCGTGCCTCCCGAACGCATAGTGGAAGCCGATGATATTGCACGACTTATTTATACGGCAGCACATCTTTCGCCACAGGCTACGGTGGAAGAAATAGTTATCCGTCCGCAGGAAGGCGATTTGTAGCCCCCTGTCCGCCACCGGGGAATAAGGGGCTGCTTTGATACTTATAACCCACGCCTCGCACTGAGTGAAAATATTTTGGATTACGGCTGTCTTCTTCAAAATATTTGCGAAAATTGAGAATGAAATTATCAATAGTTCGGGTAGTTGGATATACGTTGTAACCCCAAACGGATTGTAATATTTTTTCGCGGGGCACCACTGCATTTTCATTTTCAATAAGCAACTTCAACAGCATGATTTCTTTTTTGCTTAACTGAATTTTTTCTCCGCTTGCAGTGGTGGCTTCCTGCGCTTTAAAATTAATGGTATGTCCGCCAAAGGTGTAGGTTTCGGTTAAGGTGGTTTTATCCTGCAGTTTTTTATTTTTATGTATTAACTTTTGCACCCGAAGAAGGAGTTCTTCTAAATTAAAAGGTTTGGTCAGGTAATCGTCGGCGCCTTTTTTTAAGCCTAAAATTTTATCGTCGCTGTTGTTTTTTGCACTCAGTATTAAAATGGGTACTTCGTCATTTGTCAGCCGGATGTTTTGCGTAATGGTAATGCCATCTATTTCGGGCAGCATAATATCCATAATAATCAGGTCAAAATATTCATTTTCCACCGCTTTCATTGCAGCGGCTCCGTCGTAAGCCGATGTGACGCTGTAGCCTTCCAGTTCAAGGTTTAGCTTAAGCGTTTCGTGAAGGTTTACTTCATCTTCCACCAGCAATATAGAAAGCTTTGCTCCAGTCATTAAATTATAATCGTTAAGGTTTAAACGTTACAATAAAGGTACTGCCCTGCGGCTTATTATCCTTTATGCTGATGGTGCCGCGGTGGCTTTGCACTATCTTTTTACAAATGTATAAACCCAGCCCAGTTCCCTGCGTTTTTCGGGTTTGTTCGCTGCCGGTGCGGTAAAATTTATCAAATACTTTTTTCTTTTCTTCGTCTTTAATGCCGGTTCCTTCATCGGTTACTTTTAATTGAATGTGAGCCCCGGTTTGTGATAAGCTGCACGTAACTGGCGTTGTTCTTTCGGCATACTTAAAAGCATTTTCAACCAGGTTAGAAACAAGCAGTTTCAGCAACAGCGGATCGCCTTTTACATCCACCTCCGGCTGTACCTTTTTTTGTACCATTTTATCGGGATATCGAAGGCTAAAATAGTGAAGTACATCAAGCACCAGTTCCGAAAAATTCAAGTTTTCTTTCGATGCCTTGTATGCGTTTACATCTAATTGCGAAGAAATGAGAATGTTATTGATTAGCGTATCTAGCCGCATGGTTTCCTGCACTGTTATGCCCATTAGTTTTTTTCGGCGCTCTTCATCAAGCTGGTGTTTTTGAAGTGTTTCTAAATTCAGCCGCACAACCGAAATGGGGGTTTTTAATTCGTGGGTAACAGCCATTACAAAGTTTTGCTGCTGTTGCTGCAAGGCAAACTGGCGGCGCACCAGCCGGTAAATGTATACCGCTCCAAATATTATCAGCGCCAAAAAAGTAATGCCTTCAGCAATGTATTTTACTGAGTTCCGGCGTTCTAAATGGTTAATCCTGTTCCATTCTGCGCTGTAGTTTTTTGTGCCCTTTTGGTGAACAATTTCCTGCTTCTGCAATCCATGAATGGTTTTGTTTTGCTGTTCCAAAGAAACGAGCCACCACAAAAGTGCGGCAATAATATACACCAGCAAGATCCAAAAAACAATTGTTGCCCGGCGCAACTGTTTGCGGGATCCGTCCATTTTTTATTGTTTTTTTTCTATTCGCAAGCCCACGTTTAAAACGTTCTGCAAAGGGTCTTCGCGCATAATATGTTCGAGTGCAAAAGTGTACGTACCCGGCTTTTTAAAATAAAAGTTTTGGTTTAACGGTGTCAGTGCAATCCGGTGTTCGTACAGGTCATCCATACCGGTGCCAAGCCACCCTTTTTCGTTGGTTGCCAGCGGCAGTTCGTACTGTGCTTTTGCCGCTGTTCCGTCGGGCGATTTAGTGTGCAAGGTTACCCAAATGTTATTGTAGTGGTACTTGTTGTTGTGGCGCAAAATGATAAATAATTGATAAGGCGTTGCCGTATCTGTTATAGTAAAAGTAAACTGAGGTTTAAAAGAACTTTTCCAGTTGTGGGCTGGAATGGGCGCCACTTTTTCGTACAGATCAATGGTTGTGCACGAAAAGAGATGCAGGCTTAAGACAACCATCAGCAAAAAAATCTGTCTTTTCTTTTTTGTTGCCAGATAAAACATAATGCACATCTAAATTCTGTTTTTTATTCTGAAGTGTTTACAGCACGTTCAACACCTGCTCTTTTGCTTTTTCCAATTCATCTTTCATCAGCACTACGCATTTTTGAATTTTGGCATCGTACGCTTTTGCGCCGGTGGTGTTTATTTCGCGGCCAATTTCCTGCAAAATAAAAGATAGCTTTTTACCTTTAGAGGCGCCTTCTTCGTTTAAAATTTCGGAAAAATAGGAGCAGTGGTTTTTTAATCTAACCTGTTCTTCGGTAATGTCTATTTTCTCAATATAAAAAATCAACTCCTGTTCCAGTCGGTTGCCGTCATAAGCTTCTTTGCCTGCATTTTCTTCCAACAATTTAGTTAAGCCTTCGCGTATTTTTTGCTGCCGCAAGGGCTCCAGTTCGATTACTGTTTCTTGCTGTTGTAAAATGTTGGCTATGCGTAATTCCAGTTCAGCTTTTAAAGATTGGCCTTCGTTAATCCGGTGCTCGTTTAAGTTGGCTATGGCTGTATTTACAACGCCCGAAAATTGCCGCCATTCATCATCCGTAAGTGTATCGCTGCTGGGCGTAATTACTTCGGGTAGTTTAATAATTGTGCTTAATAAATCATCGGTGCTTAAGCTTAATTCCTGTGCCAGTTGCGCCAGCGGTTTATAGTATGCTTTTGCAAGGTCTATGTTAATGGAAATAGGTTTTGCGCCACCGGTTTCTTTTAAGTTGATGCTGCATTCAACCGAGCCGCGGTTCAATCCTTCGGAAAGCAATTTGCGAATTTCAAATTCAAAAGGTTTTAAAAAAGCAGGCATTTTCAAATTCAGATCAAACTGTTTTCCGTTGAGCGATTTTATATCTACTAAAAAAGTTTTGTCGCCCACGGTTTGTTCTGCTCTTCCAAAGCCTGTCATTGATTGAAGCATGCTGCCAGTATTTTTTTGTGATGTGCGTAAAGATATTTGAATTCTTTTTTGTGCGGTTAAATGAATGGAAGTATTGCCAATAAAAAGCCCCGCATTTCTACGGGGCTATTATATAAATGGGGTTAGTAAGTATGGAAAAACAAATTTCCTTTCACAATATTAGAAAGTTTTTTTGCTAACAGAAGAATTTTAGCAACAAATTTATGCACATTCTTTTTCACATTGTTTTTATGTGGTTTGATCTTTCGTATAATGCCTTTTATTTACCCCCTTTTTTAGCTGTTTTTCGCTCGTCTTTTTCTTTTGGAAAAGAAACTTTTCTGGTCCGGTTAGCAGACCCTTTTTCAAAGGTTTTAAAGATCAGAAACTGTTATCATAAATTGTATTTTTATTACAGCGCAAACAAGCGCTCTTTACCTTTGCACAAACAAAATGCATGCGTTTTAATACACCGGTACCTGTAACCGAAATAGCAAAATTAATTGGTGCCGAAATCATTGGCGAACACCTTGGCACAGCCACGGGCATTAACGAAATACACAAAGTAGAAGAAGGCGATCTTGTTTTTGTAGATCATCCAAAGTATTATAAAAACTGCATACAATCGGCAGCCACATATATCATCATCAATCAAAAAACAGACTTTCCACCAAACAAAAGTTTGTTGTTGGTTGCCGAACCTTTTGAAGCATACCAAAAGATAGTACAGCATTTCAGACCCTTTTTGCCTTCTTTTAAACCAGTAAGCGACAGTGCAAGAATTGGCGAGAACACGGTGATTATGCCTGGTGCTTTTATTGGCAACAATGTAGTAATTGGCAACCGCTGTATCATTCATCCAAACGTAGTAATTATGGATTTTTGTGCCGTTGGAAACGATTGTATTATACAGGCAGGCTCTGTTATTGGGTCGGATGCGTTTTACTACAATAAAAAAGCAGTGCGTGAGGTTCACTATAAAAAAATGCTAAGCTGCGGAAGAGTGGTAATTGCGGATAACGTGGAAATTGGCGCGGGCTGTACCATAGACAGAGGTGTAAGTGGCGATACCGTAATTGGCGCCGGAACCAAGTTGGATAACCTTGTGCATATTGGCCATGATACAATTATTGGAAAAAATTGTTTGCTTGCAGCTCAGGTTGGTATTGCCGGCGCCACTACTATTGAAGATGGTGTTATTTTATGGGGACAGGTTGGCGTAAGTAAAACCCTAACCATTGGTGCCGGCGCCGAAATTTATGCGCAAAGCGGCGTGCCTGCTTCGCTGCAAGGAGGTAAAAAATATTTTGGATCGCCGGTGCAGGAAGCAGCGGTTAAAATGAAAGAACTTGTTTGGATTAAACGCATACCTGAGTTGTGGAAAAAGGTAAAAGGTGAGTGACTATTTTGCCTGGCGGCCGCTCTTAAGCTGCCACTGAACTATAAAAGGGCACACTTTGCAGATTAGCACCAAATAATTATTAACAGATTTTAAATTTGTGGTTGTAACATCCAAAAAACCTACCATGGAAAACCTTTTAAACCCGCACTCCTTACGCTCTGTTGCAAAAGCGTTTTTAATTATTACACTGTTGTTTGTATTGGTGAATGCATTAGCTTAATTTTTTTGCGGCCAGTAATTGTACGGCAATTGATCGGCTACGTTTTTCCAACTCCAGTAGCCTTCGTTTATCCAGCTTTGTTGGTTATAGAAATAGCCGTTGTCCTTTACTAAAATAGCATCAGAAAGCGTAACGTAAGAAATTTGGGCCGGCACATCTGCCGGTAAAGCCATTTGAGCCAAATACTCTTTTTCGGGCTTTTGCATGTGGTAAGTAATGCTTACTTTTTTGCCAAACCAAAGTTCCGCATCGCCGTTTTCATTCAAAAAGAAATAAGCCGAATCGTAAGGGTTTGTTAAACGATTAAACTTGTTTTTATCGCGTGCAGAAAGCATATCTACCGTAAAGCCTTCGTTTTTTAATGTGCGGTTAACATACGAACGCATAAACTGCAGCCGCGAGCCATAATAAACTGCCTGCCGGGCACTATCCCACACCTGTCGTTGCTCTTCAGTTCCTTCCATTTCGGTATAAAAACAGTTTCCCCGGTATGAGTTTACATCTGTTTTGTAGTAATAAATAAACGAGTCTAACGCATAGTTTAACTGATAGCCCAAGGCATTGTTTTCAATGCGCAATGGTTCTGTGGCAAGCACTTTTAATTTATCGCTTCGCTTGAAATAATAAAACTTCAGCGCCTCGGGGTTTTGTAAAGCGCAACTGTCGGCAACGGGTGTAGCGCCAATAAAATGATTGATAAAAAAGGCGCCATATTTTTCCCAGCCATCTGCCACTTCGTTAGAGCTGATGATAACTACTTCGCTTAAGCTATTATCTTCTTTTTGTAATTGGATGGTTAAATTTTTGCTTTCTGTATCCTCTATATTTATGCGCTGGGTAGTATAGCCAGTAAACGAAAACACCAGCTCGTAACCGCCTTTAGGCAGCGAAAGGCCAAAGCTTCCATCGGCTTTTGAAATAACGCCAAAAGTGGTGTTTTGTGCAAACACAGAGGCGCCTTCCAGCGGA
>JBBSRB010000049.1:0-19892 GCA_038243445.1 Chitinophagales bacterium
AATAATCAGTATTGCTTAACTGGTTGATGTTGTTGTTTGTATTATTAAAAAAGTAGCTGCCAGATACTTCTAATTTCTTTCCCCAATTATCTGCATAATTAATACCAAAGGCGTTGGTTTTATTGATGCCATTTTGCTGTCCCACTAAAAAATTGCTGCTATTGCCGCCACCGCCGCCACGGTTTCCACCACCTCGTCCGCCGCGACCGCTATTTTGACCGTTGTTGGTAACACCAAGCAAGTCTTGCGAAAAAAAGTTTTGCTGGTTTACATTATTAAAATTGCCTACTAAAGATATTTTTCGATTTTCCTTCAAAATAGTGGTATTGCCACCGGCCGAATAGCGGTTTTCGGTGCCGTAGCCCGCAAACACACGGCCAAATTGGCCATTGCGCATATTGACTTTGGTTACAATGTTGATGCCTTTCTGAGCGTTTCCATCATCGAAGCCGGTCAGTTGTGCCTGGTCGCTAAGGCGATCAAACACCTGTATTTTATCAATTATTTCGGCCGGAAGGTTGCGCAGCGCAGCCGTTGCATCATCGCCAAAAAGTTCGCGCCCATCAATAGTTACTTTTTGCACGTTTTCGCCATTGGCTTTTACCTGCCCGTTTTCTACCGTTAAACTCGGTATTTTTCGGGCCAAATCTTCGGCACTTGCATCGGGGTTTACTTTAAACTGACTGGCGTTAAATTGAACGGTATCGCCTTTTTGGGTTGCCGGTGGTGGCGTAGCAATTACGGTAACGCCCGTTAATTCTTTAGATGATTTAGGAAGAAAAATCACGCCCATATTTACGTCTGCATTGGACACTTTTAAACCGCGGGAAAGAGTTTCAAAACCCACAGAACTTATAACCAGCTGAAACGAATCTGATGAAACGTCATCAAACCGAAACCGTCCGGCGGTATCGGTGTAGGTGGTAAAAGCGGCAGCATTTTTCATGCTTTTCATTAGCACCGTTGCACCCTGTACTGCGTTGCCTCCATCCCCTTCTTTTACCTGACCTATAACCCTGTTGCTTTGTGCCTGTGCCGTAACCAACAAAAACATTGAAAAAAGGGTAAAAACTAATATTCTAACCATAGTCATCAATTAAATAAGATCTTTTTCAGCATCGCAAAGGTCGCTCCTTAATCTATTAAAGCAGGTTAATTAACGCTAATAAATTAAACAGCCTTTTTCAATTTGTTATAAAAAGGCGGGTTGCAGTTAATCATTGAGGGTGCGGCCGTATCTTGCACTTCCCAAAATTTGACATTATATGGAGTATAATAGAATAGTAGCCGTAACCGGTTTAACTGGTTTGTTTGAAGTGGTTAGCAGCAAAAATGATGGAGCTCTTGTGCGCTCGCTGGAAGATGGCAGTACAAAATTTGTAGCTAGCCGCGTACATAATTTATCGCATTTAGAAAGTATTGAAATATATACCGACGAAGACAACGTGAACCTGGTAGATGTGTTTGAAGCCATGAAAAGCAGCTCTGAAGCAATGCCGGATGTAAAAGATAGTAAAGCGGTGCGGACTTATTTTGAAAGTGTTTATCCAAAAATGGATTTTGAGCGGGTGTATGCCAGCGATATGAAAAAGATTGTAAAATGGTTTGAAGTGCTGCAAGAAAAAGGCATAGACATAAAATTATCTGAACAGCCGGGAGAGGAAGGCGAAGAGGAAGCAAACGCCGAAGAAGGCGTTTCAGACAAAGCTTTAACCAGCGAAGTAACCACGCTGGAAGTTAGCGGAATGGACACTGCCGAAACAGCAAAGCCAAAGAGAAAACCTGCTAAAAAGAAAAGTGAAGAATAGAAGAGAGAAGTTGAGAGATGACACGTGACGGATGACGGTTGCCGGACTAATGCATAGTCCTCTTATTCTTTCAGAGACTTTAATTGACAAATACATTACCGAACGTAAAGTCGGTCAACTGTCAACTCCTTTTTAAAACCATGTAGCAATGAATTACAACGCCGATATACAAAAGCTGCCACGCCATTTTTTACCCGAAGTTTTTACCATAACCGATTGGCAAAGCCTGGAACCCTTTTTAAAGGGTTTGCTGGAGCGGCCCATTAACGCTAAAGAAGATCTCGAAGCGTGGCTTAAAGACATGAGCGAACTGGAAGCCGTAATTGGCGAGGATGCCGCATGGCGCCAAATACGCATGACCTGCAATACTGAAAATAAAGACCTTGAAAAGGCCTTTGAGTTTTTTGTGCTTGAAATTCAACCCAAAATTCAGCCGTATGCCGATGCGTTAAATCGTAAACTGATTGACAGCCCTTTTTTAAAAGAATTAGATGAGGAACAATATTATACCTACATCCGAAGCGTTAAAAAAAGCATTGAACTTTTTCGTAAAGAAAACATTCCGTTGCAGGCCGAAGTATCGGTTTTGGCGCAGCAATACGGCGTTATCACCGGCAAAATGTCGGTAGAAGTAGAAGGCAAAGAATACACCTTACAACAAGCGGCCAAGTTTTTAGAAAACCCAAAACGTGAGGTGCGCAAACAGGTTTATTTTAAAATTGGAGAACGCCGATTGCAGGATAAAGATGCCTTGAACGATATGTTTACCACTTTGGTACAAAAGCGCCATCAAATTGCAATAAATGCCGGCTTTGCAAACTATCGCGATTATAAGTTTCAAGAAATGGGGCGCTTCGATTATACTAAAGAAGATTGCTTTCAGTTTCACGAAGCTGCCCGCACCCACATCTTAAACATAGTTAATTTTTTATACGATAGAAAGCGTCAAAAGCTTGGTTTAAGCATGCTGCGCCCGTGGGATTTGGAAGCCGAACCCGAAGGTGTAACACCACTGCGGCCCTTTGCTACGCCCGATGAATTAGTGGCAAAAACGGTTGATTGTTTTACAAAACTGAACCCGTTTTTTGCCGATTGTTTAGTAAAGATGAAAGAAATGGGCCGGCTTGATTTAGAAAGCCGCAAAGGAAAGGCGCCAGGCGGTTATAATTGTCCGTTAGAGGAAACCGGCGCGCCGTTTATCTTTATGAATGCTGCCGGGCAAATGCACGATGTAACAACAATGGTGCACGAAGGCGGACATGCGGTACACTCGTTTTTAGCGCACCCGCTTCCACTAACGCAATTTAAACAATACCCTATGGAAATTGCGGAAGTAGCCAGCATGGCTATGGAGCTAATGAGCATGGAGTATTGGGACTCGTTTTTTGATAATGAAGAAGACCTTCGGCGAGCCAAAGAACACCAGTTAGAAAGAGTGGTAACTATTTTTCCCTGGATTGCCACGATAGATAAATTTCAACATTGGGTGTACGAAAATCCTGCGCACACAATAGAAGAAAGAGCAGAAACCTGGCGGAGCATTGCCAACGAATACACGCCAATAAATGTTGATGTTTCGGGTTTGGAAGAGTTTCGTAAATGGGGCTGGCAGCGGCAATTACATCTTTTTGAAGTGCCTTTTTATTATATTGAATACGGCATTGCACAATTGGGAGCTATTGGGCTTTGGAAACAGTTTAAAGAAAATAAAGAAGGCGCTATTAATAACTACATTAATGCTTTGCAGTTGGGTGGCACAAAAACATTGCCCCAGCTTTACGAAGCCGCCGGTTTAAAGTTTGATTTCAGTCCGAATTATATTGCTGAATTAATGTTGTTTGTGCACGATGAATTAGAAAAGGTTTCCAGACCAACCGAAAGTTAGATTTTTGGTTACTAAACTTTGATTAAAGCACCTCAATTGGGCTCTTTTATTGATTTCAACTTTTTTGAAAATAGCATATTTTATTTCTTCCGTTGCGGTTGCTCGCTTACCAACGGTTCTAAATCAACAAGACTAAATTAATTAAGATAGTTGCTCCGCAAAGAGATAGTTGCTGAAAGATTTAATAGAAAACCATTGGTCAGCGACCAACGTTAACGGTTAGTCGCTAATATAATTGAATTAAACCATTATGGCCATTGACCAGCTCCTTCGCGTATCACTTCCGGATCTCCGCTGGTGTAATCAATAATAGTCGATGGCTTCATGCCTCCAATTCCACCATCAATAACAAAGTCAACCCTATTTTCAAACTTTTCATAAATCAATTCAGGGTCGGTATATTCTTCTACTAAATCATTGGGTAACGATGCGCTTAAAATAGGGCGTCCAAGTTCGAGCACCAACGCCTGTGTAATCCGGTTATCGGGTATGCGCAAACCAATGGTATCCCGCTTGCTTTTTAGCATTTTCGGAACTTCTTTACTAGCTTCTAAAATAAACGTGTAGGGGCCAGGAAGGTATTGTTTTAATGTGCGATACACGGGTGTACTTAATTGTTTTGCATAATTACTCAGGTCGCTCAAATCTGCACACACAAACGAAAGCTGGGCTTTTTGAGGTTCTATTCCTTTAATTCGGCAAATACGTTCAACCGCTTTTGGTTGAAAAATATCGCAGCCCAAACCATAAACCGTATCGGTAGGATAAACCACAACGCCGCCGCTGCTGATACATTCAGCCATTTGCTTAATTAATCGCGGTTGTGGATTGTCGGGATGAATTTGAATGAGCATGCGCAAAGTTATTTAATAATTACACCCTCTTTAACACCCTTTTTTGCTAGTTTAATTGCTGGCAGAGTGCATCAGAAATTATCTTTGTTCAAATAAAAACTGCCATGCAACTGCAAGCTGTTCCTACTTTTAAAACAATTGATCCGCAGCAATTTGCAAATCAGTTTTACACATCTCATAAGCCGGTTGTTATAAAAGACCTGGTGAAAGAGTGGCCAGCCTATGAAAAATGGAACTGGGCTTATTTTAAACAACTCGTTGGCAATGAAAAGGTAGGGCTGTATAACAACGTAAAAAGCGATGCGTACACGCCCATAAACACAGCCGATGATTATAAAACTTTTGGCGAATACATTGACATGATTTCTGCGGGGCCCGCTGCCTGGCGTATCTTTTTGTTTAATATTTTCGATCATGCACCCGAACTGGTAAAAGATTTTACCTGGCCTGAATACCTAATGAAAGGCTTTGTAAAAAAGTACCCGATGTTGTTTGTAGGCGGACAAACATCCATAACGCACATGCACTTTGATATTGACCTTTCAAACATTTTGCACACGCAATTTGCCGGCCGGAAAAGAGTACTTCTTTTTCCGTTTGCCGAACAACATAAATTATACAGAAAGCCGTGGGAAGTATTAAGCATGGCGGATTTTTCGAACTACAATACAACCAACAGTAAAATCGATTATAATCAGTTTCCCGCCTTAAGGCAGGCAAAAGGATATGAGGTAATTTTAGAGCATGGCGATACGCTTTTTATGCCTGCAGGTTACTGGCACCACATGGAATATTTAGATAGCGGCTTTGCCTTAAGCCTTCGTGCCTTGCAACCTTCGCTAACGGGTAAACTGCGCGGAGCCTGGAACCTTTTTGGAATGCGTGGAATAGATACTGTAATGAAAAAAACAGCTCCTAAATGGTGGTACGAGAATAAAAAACGAACTGTTTTTGAAAACGCAAAAAAACAATTGATGGTTAGCGCAACTCCTTTTTAAAAACTGCGCAACAATACCCTTTTGTAAAGGTTTTTCGCTTCGAAATAGTTCAAAAAGGCACAAAAAAGGCCTGCATCTGGTTTAGAAGCAAGCCTTTTTTAAATCTTTTGCGCTCGTTATTTCATTTCTATTTCAATGATATTGCCTGGCTTTTTCTTGCCTTCGTTTGAAATAAATATGGTGCCCTGCGGGCTGAATGTAATGCCTTCGGCTTGCGCAAAACCTTTACCTAACTGGTACATATTTTTAATAGAACCGTTAGCGTCCATAACCAGCATTCTTGCGTGCGGCCCATCAAGAATAAAGATGTTTTTGTTTAACGGATGAATTCCAATTTCGGAAGGCATTATAACTTTTCCTTTTTTTCCTTGCGTGTTGCGCAACATTTCGTGCTTTAAATCTATTTTGTAAACTGGATCTCTGTTAAGTGTTTTTGTTGTCAAATTAAAAGCATATACGCCTTTATAATCTTTGCCACCCGGCTCATCTCCTTTAATGGCCAATAAAAGGCGGTTATGATCTTTATCGTAAGTTAAACCTTCTACGTTTTGTTCCACCGTTAACGATGTTTTGTATTCTTTTATTCCGGGTTTTGCTGCGCTGTAATTTGTTACTTCATACAAGCTTCCATCGGCACGAACAACGTATGCAGTGCTTCCTGCCAGCGTTATTCCTTCGTAGTCGCCGGAGCCCGAAAAAGGTATTTCGCTTTCTATTTTATTTTGTGCCCGGTTGTAAATATAAATGGTTCCGGCTTCATCTTGTATGCAGGCAAAACGGTCTTCATCAATGTAAGCAATGCCCGAAACTTCTTTCAAAACCGCAGGCAAATCCCATTGTTTTATAACGTTAACGCCGGGTAGTAAGGCTTCGCTTTTTTTCTGTTCTTTTTTTTCCCTTTTACTGTTACCGATCGCTTTTTCACTTGTTCCGTTTGCAAACAGGTTTCCTATATCTTCTTTAAAAAAGAAGAAAGCTCCAATAAAGAGGATCGCTATTATAAAAATTCTTTTCATTGCCTTTGTTTTAAATTAATCATATTCATTTCAGGTTGCCTTTGCTGTTCACTACTCCCAGAAAGCGCCGTTTTGCTGCAGCGTTCCTTCTGCATTAAACACCAGTTGTACATCTTTTTTCCACCTTTTATCCAGTTCTACCTGGTAATAAACAGCGCCCTCTTTTTCCACTTTTTCAGCATCATCAATTTTATAGCTATTGTATTGCTGTGCAACAAAAGCCAATACGGCTGGCGGAAGCTGATTACTGCCTATATCCCATTTCTGCGCCAGTATTTTTCCCGATGGATCAATTAGCGTAGTTACTTCGGTACTGTCCCAAATAAGTTCGGCTTCGTATCCCGATTTTGTTTTCTCCCAATCTACCCCGGTAGCCGATGCGTATTTTGCCTGTAGGGCGTTTACCACTACCGAAGGCACTTTGTTGGTTTCAACATCCTGGCTGCACGAGGCAAACGAAAGCCCAAACAGAGCGGCGGAAATCACCAGTATTTTCATAGTAAAAAGTTTTAAATAGTTTATAAAAAGCAAAGTTCAAAATACATTTGGGAAAGAATTGGGAATGCCAAAAGAGCTGCTAATTATTTATTTAAATCGCAGCGTTATTGTATGCTTTTTAGGATACGAATACGACAGGTTAAATGAGTAGATTTGAGAAATGGCTTTTGCAATAGCAAGCCCAAGCCCCGTGGATGTGGGCGATTGCTTTTGTTTGGCAAAACGGGTAAACAATTCCGCTTCCTGCAGTGGCCCATCGTTTCCGGAGTTTTCAATAACCAACACAGATTGCGTTATAAGGATAGTGACCGAACCACCGGAATGATTATGAACAATAGCGTTTTTTACAAGGTTGGTTAGGAGTATCCCTCCCAGATCGGGGTTCATAGTAATTACACACGGCTCCTCTTCTGCAATGTTTATGATTAACTGATGATAATGAATTTGATCATCAAAATCCTCAACAATCTTTTTCACACTTTCGGTTACATCAAAGGTTTCCTCGTGTGTAAATTGTTTGTTTTCTATGCGGGAAAGCAGCAGTAGAGAACGGTTCAGCCGCGTTAAGCGTTGCAGGTTTTCGAGGGCAGAATAGAGAAGGCCCGCCCCTGCGGAAGAAAGGTCGGCGGTTTCGGCAAGCGCTTCCAGTTTATTTATGCTGATGGCCAATGGTGTTTGCAGTTCGTGCGATGCGTTTTCTATAAATTGTTTTTGACTGTTGTAAGTATCAATATTTTTTTGAAGAAGCTTTTGTACATTTTTATTGAGTAAGCTAAACTCATCCACTTTTGTTTCTTTTACTTTTATGTTCCCGGGCTGAGTTAATGTAAAGTTTTTTAGTTGCGCAAGTAAAAAATAAAAAGGTTTCCAAATCTTTTTCAAAAGAAAGGTATTTAGCAGCAAAATGGTAGCTACTAACCCTAAGTAAAGCCATAAAAGCGAGAATAATAACTCGGCCAAAAGATCATCTTCTTCCACCATTGACGTGCTGATCTGTAGCTGGTAATAGCGGCCATCTTTTACGAAAACTGTAGTTAATAAACGTACAGGTTCAAAGTCTTTTTCGTTTTGCATATACATGCTTGTATCTACATATAAATCGCGAAAATGCAGACCAGTTTGCGTGTTAATTTCCTTAATTGAATAACCGCCTTCTTCAAAATTTAATCTGTTCGGAAGCGCGGTATCTTTTGCTGCTTTTTGAATGATTAATCCTTTTTGGTTGTCCAGTCCATCATCAATGCTATCGTATATTTCGTCGAGCATGGCAAAGTAAAAAAGGGCTGCCCAAACAGAGATTACCACAAGCAACAGGGCAGCGAGGTACGAGGTGGTGTAGCTTGCTAATTTCATTCTGCAATAAGTTTATAGCCCACACCATAAATGGCCTGAATTTCCACATTTACGTTTGCATCTTTCAGTTTTTTTCGAAGATTTTTTATTTGCGAGTACACAAAATCAAAGCTGTTTACTTCATCTATATAATCGCCCCAAACGTGTTCGGCAAGAGCAGTTTTGGTTACCAGCCGGTTTTTGTTTGCAGCAAGGTAAAGCAGCACATCAAATTCCTTTCGGTTTAGCAGCAGTGGAGTTTCATTTACCAAAAGGGTTCTTTCATCGGTATTAATACAAAGATTATTTAGTTTGATTGTATTGCTTCCGTTCAATGTTTTTCGGCGCACTACAGATTTTACCCGTGCATGCAATTCCGCCATGTGGAAGGGTTTCGACAGGTAATCATCGGCGCCAAGGTTAAGCCCCGAAATTTTATCATCAATTGAATCTTTGGCAGAAACAATGATAATTCCACCGTTGTTATTCTTTGTTTTTGCTTCTTCTAACAGGTTTAGTCCGCTGCCGCCGGGCAAGCCAATGTCCAGCAATATGCAATCGTATTGATAAATATGTATTTTTTCAAGCGCGGTAAAATAATCGGCAGCTTCTTCTACAACAAACATTTCTTTTTGAAGCGATTGAACCATGTTTGCGCGCATCTCCGCTTCATCTTCTACTACCAGTATTTTCATGTGCGCCCATTTTATTGTAAAATAAAACACTAATTCTGTAAAGATTCGGAAGCCCTTTTTATAAACCTTTTGTGTATGGCCGTTTTGAACAAACCAACAATTATAAAGGCTAAAAACATTTAAAAAAGGGGTAGGTATGCCGTTTTATGCGGGGCTTTGATGAGCAGCAACAGTGTTATTTTGTATTGATAAAGAGGTTGTCTTTTCCTCAAAAAGATTTTCGTACAGCGGGCTTTCGGTAGCTTTCCATTTATCCCAAAAAGTAAAATAAAGGCCGTAATTGTATTTAAATTGTTTGTGATGAAGCGAGTGATGCGTAGCGCCAATAAGCCAACGGCCAAAAAAGTTTTTTGCAAACCCTTTCGGATATACTTCCACATCTAAATGATTGATAACAGAACTAAACGTCATGATGGTTAGCTGAATAATTACCACATACAAATGCATGGGAATTGTAAGTACCAGCAGTGGTAAAAAAACAGCTTGCAAAACGCCTTCTAAAGGGTGAAATGAAAAGGCCGTCCACGGCGATGTAATATTGCTGTCGTGATGAACTTTATGAACAATGCGAAATACTTTTGGATGGTGCATCCAGCGGTGGAGCCAGTAATAATATGTTTCGTGCAGCAGCATAGCTACTGCCAAACTTAGGGGCAACCACCAAAGCGGATAATCTGTTGCGTTTACATACACTTTTGTAAGCCCGTTTTGCCAGGCTAACAGTAAGGCAGCGCCTGCTACAGCAAACAGAAATGCTGTAATCATGCTCCATTTTACCTCGCTTTTAAACTGCCCTTTTTTATAGCTTTTATTATTAATTTTTCGTTGCTGCCACCGTTTAGGAAACCACAAATAAAACACGCCATAAAAAAGCCCTGCAATTAAAAGGTAACGGCCAATGATTACGACAAAAAAAGCAACCGTGGCTATAATAAATGGTAGTGGCTTACTAAAATCGGGCAATGTCATGTAAATAAAGATTAATTAAAGGTAACGTCGCAGCAGCGAAAAAGTTAGTTATTAAAAAGGCTTGAAAAAGGGGTAAACAACCGTTTGTTTTTTAGAACTGCACCATAATGCTGAAAAGTGCAAAAGGTTCAAATAGGCGGTGCAGATGAAGAGTGCGACGCAAGTAAAGTTCAATAGTAGCAATGGGCCGGTTACCAAACTAAAACCTTTTTATTGTGGCAACTTTATAGTGTACGACTTATTTGTTACTGTTAACGAGCGGCCGCGCAACCATGGATTTAGCTGCCGCAACATTTTATATGTGGTGCCGTTTTGCCGCGCAAACTGCGCCAGGTTTGCAATGCTTTGGTTTACGGTAATGGTGCGGTACGGCACCTCGGTATACAATTCGGTATCAGTTAACTGAAAGCCAAGCGTCGCGGCGTTTTGAAGCAAATGTTTGAAGGCGAGAATGCGAAACAAATAGCGGTTTGTTTCTTCGGGTAACTGCAGATCGTAATAGTATTTTGTGCCCTGGAAAGTGGCCTGGCCGTTATAGCCGCCCTGCCCCATATTGTAGCTTGCTGCGGCGGCTGTCCAACTACCAAACTTTTTATATGCTGCTTTTAAATAGGCGCAGGCTGCATCTGTAGATTTTATTATATCGTAGCGATCGTCTACCTGGCTGTTTGCCTGCAAGCCGTAAGCTGGCGCGGTGCCGCTCATAAACTGCCAAAAACCGGTAGCGCCTACGCTAGATCGGGCGCCACTTAATAAATTACTTTCGGCCACGCATAAATATTTAAAATCATCAGGCACACCGTTGGCGCTTAACCTTTCGGAAATAACGGGAAAATAGCGGTGGGAAAGCTTTAGCAAAAAAAGCACGTTGGCTTGGTTATAATAATTAAACAACAGTTCGCGGTCAAACCGTTCGCTTACATCCCAGCGTTCCAGCGGCACTTGTTCGCCGGCAAAACTTAAACTTTTTGGGTGCGGCACCGACCGATAAACAGGCTGCTGCTCTGCGTTTTGGCCGGTACTGTTTTTAAATGCTAAGCCACCGGCAATTAACATTCCTAAAAAGGTTGCGGCGGCTATATTTAAAAGGTAAATGTTTTTAATATTCATTAAAACGCCTTAATTAGTTAGGTCTACTGGCACAAAAAAGATGCCTTAAAGGTTGTGTTCATTTAATTCATGATTCTAATGTTTCCGATCGAAGTACTTGCGGTAAATAAATTTACTGTCGATTTTTAGACTTAGCGTTCTTCGTTTTTGTCCTGCCGGTCGCCGCCGAGACTGAATATTTTATTTTCTTCGTCACTTTGAAGGGCATTTCCTGTGGAGTCGTCGGGCGATGTTGCTGTATCCAAATCGGAGCCGGTAACAATTGGTCCAAAACTGCCTTCGTTTAAAGGCACGCCTTCAAAATCGGTACTGTCCATTGTGGCGCGGCGAAGCCTTTTGTCGGCTTTCGATAAATTGTCTTCACTTTTCTCCAGCATCTTCTTTTCGTTTTGTGTTACGTTTCCTTCGGTGCTCATGTCCAAATTTATTTCGTCTTCATCTTCGTCATCAAACAAGCCATCTCCCTCTTCATCTGCCGAGGAAATGGTTGTATCTGCCATCATGCCAAGTGGTGGAACGTGCACAAATTCTTGCCCGGGAATATCTTTTACATCGGGCAAATTAATCGTTGCTTCATCGGGTTGCAATCGTTCCTGGTCCCTTTTTGAATCGGTAAGGTCCATTTTATCCCGGGCCGAATTGTTCGATGTGCGTTCGCCGGCAGGTTGGTTTTCTTCATTATAAGGTTGCGCATTATTGTTTTGCATGGTAATGTTTTGACAAAGGCTAAAAAAGTTATGCCGCACACCTTAGTTTTAGCAACCTCCTAAAAAACCTTTCAAAAAGGGGCTGATGTAAAGCGGGCGCTGGCACAATAATTACCTTCGTGTTATAAATAATTTTTTATGAGTACAGATGATATAGTGCGCAACCGCCCTGCAGAAGAAGGGCGTAACAACGACACGGACCTCCGCGACGACTCGGCGCTGCAGCCCGGCATTGGAACAGTTACCACCAGTAATACCGATGATGAAAATGAAATTTTAACGCGAACTGCCGGTGATAGTTTTAGAGACGATGGGGACGGAGACGATAAAGCCGACCCCACTTTTGACGAAGTAGGCGATGGCGAGGACAAGTAAATTCTTTTACATTTTTGTAAAGCACCGTTTGCGGTGCTTTTTTTTTTAAAAAAGGCTTTAAAAAGGGGTTTGATTTGGCTGGCTTAAAGGGACCCCTTATGTAAGGTTCTTTGACGGGCGGTTCAGAAAAAGAAAGCTGCAAAACTTATTAAAGAGGATTAGTTACCCTATTTTAAGTGTTTTTGCCGGTTGAAAGCCCCGTTTTTGTCGTTGAAATAAAAAGTTTTGAAAAACGCCTCTATTTCATACAAATAAAAGCTAATGCATGTAAGAATTTTGCTACTTTTGGAGCGGCTTTCGAGTATCAATAATTCTTCTTGTTTTTCAAAGCTTTTCTTCTTCCATTTTCCTTTGAGCTATACCTGCTCCAACATCCCCCATTAGCTAAACTGTTTTTTTATATGAGACATCTTATTCTGGCAGCAGCCCTTTTATCAAGCTTATTTGTTTCTGCGCAAAAATCGTATTATGTAACCTCAGCAGGGAGCGATGACCATGATGGAAGTTTTGAGCAACCGTGGAAAACAACAGCGCCCGCAAACCTATTCGACTTTTCGCCCGGCGACTCGCTTTTATTTTGGGGCGGGCAATTATTTGGCAAACTCGATCTTCAGCCAGACGACGAAGGTCTTTCTGTAAGCTCCTACAATGGACTAGCAACGCTTGGCGGGTTATATGCCTACAATGTGGGCAACATCAGCATCAGCAACCTTACCTTCAGCGGCCCGGGCGCAGCCGGCAATAACGAATCGGGTATTTTCTTTTATATGGATTCGCTGGCAGCCAGCGACTGTAATAACATTTTGATTGATGCCGTAACGGTTACCAGGTTTGGCGAAACAGGAGTGATGTTTGGCGCGCAATACACTGCCAATGGTTACAATAACGTAAAGGTATTAAACAGCAGTTTGAACAACAACGGCAAAGGCGGCTTTGCTTCTTATGGTCACAACAGCTTATATAACCACTCGAATTTTTATTTATATAAAGTAGCAGCTTATCAAAACTATGGCCGTACCGATATAACCTATACACACACCGGAAGCGGCATTATTGTGGGCAACGTAGAGGGTGCGCTGGTTGAATATTGCGAAGCTTATGAAAACGGTAAATACAACCGAAGCACAATTGGCGGTCCGCAGGGGATCTGGTGCGTAAACGCAAAGAACACTACTATTCAATATTGCGTAAGCTACAATAACCGGGCGGGCAGAACGTATGACGGCGGCGGCTTTGATATTGATGGCGGATCACAAAACTGTATTATTCAATATTGCTACAGCTATGGTAACGATGGCCCGGGTTACGCTATGTTCGATCATGGGTCTGCCAACCAGTTTACAAACAATACCATCCGGTACAATATATCGCAAAACGATGCACGAAGAAATTACCATGGAGCATTAACCTTTTGGGCTTCGTTAAGTACTAACAAAATAAAAAACTCGCACATCTACAATAATACATTTTACCTTCCACCTTCATCGGTTGGTACGCCTGTAGCTATTTATTACAAAGGTTCTAACGTGGTAGATTTGAATGTGTACAACAACATTTTCTATACAACCGATACGGTAAAGATTGTTAAAGGAACGTCTGCAGGTACCGTTTACAGTAACAATAATTATTACAATCCTGACTATGCAGTGAACTTTAAAACCGGCGGGGTATCGGTAGATCCACATTTTGTAAATGCAGGCGGCGGAAAAGAAGGTTATAAGCTTACCCTCGCTTCTCCGATGATTAATGCCGGGAAGGCGTCGCCGGCAACGGTTGACTTTGCTGGCTCTCCTGTGCCATTTAATGGTGGTTACGATATTGGTGCTTACGAATACAACAGCACTGTTTTGCCAACGGTAAATGCCGGCGCCGATGTAAACATCAAATTGCCTGTACACAGTGCTTTACTTAGCGGAACCGTTGTAGAAAATGGCGCCACCATTACCCGGTACAACTGGACCCATCTATCGGGGCCTGCAACACCTTCTATTGAAACGGCCGCCGCCAACACCACAACCGTTAGCAACCTGCTGGAAGGAACTTATACCTTTAGATTGACGGTTACTACTTCCGATGGCGCAACGGCGTTCGATGATGTGCAGGTGCTGGTGGCTCCTGCACCGCCACCCTCTGGAAAAAGAAGCATTAATGTAAACTTATTTGGCGGCGTAAACCCTTATAATAATAGTGAGTGGAACAACTGGAATGTAACTGCCTCTCTAAATTCCGGCAAGCTAAAATATGCCGATACATCCATTTCCCTTATAAGCGCAGCCATCACTAAAAACACCATTAGCGATAACGGCACTACCTACGGCGGTGGAATGGCGCCGGCCGAAGTATTGCGTTTTACATCAAACGCCAGCGTATCGCGAACCCTTACGTTCAGCGGCTTATCGACCGATGCAAGCTATAACATGGACCTTTTTGCCAGCCGAAACAATACCGGTAACTCTACTGTTTTTACAATTAATGGAACATCAGTTACAGTACTTACAGATAAAAACCTGGCAAACAAGGCTTCATTTACCAACCTAAAAGCTACTGCAGCCGGACAGCTAACGGTTTCCATTCAAAACACCAACAGCTATAACTATTTAAATGGCTTTACGTTAGAAGAAACGGGGCCTGGAACGCCTACTGCTTCTGCCGGTTCAGATAAAACCATAACCTTGCCCACCAACACGGCAACACTAAACGGTGGCGGAACCGACGAAGGCGGATCTATAGTTCAATTTAGCTGGAGTAAGATTGCTGGGCCCGAAACGTTTGCTTTTGGCTCGCCGGAAGCAGCTATAACCACCGTTACAAACCTCACAGCAGGTACCTATACTTTTAGATTAACCGTTACCGACAACGACGGAGCTACCGCGTTTGATGATGTAGCCGTAGTTGTAAATGCGGCGCTGCCGCCTGAAGGCACCAAATACGTAAAAGTAAATTTATTTGGCGGCACAAACCCTTATGCTAATGCAGAATGGAACAACTGGAACGTATCTGGTTCGCTAAACTCAGGAATATTAAACTACTCCACGTCCACGGCTTCTCCTATAAGCGCAGTCATCAGCAAACACACACTTTCCGACAACGGAAGTACTTATGGTGGAGGAATGGCGCCGCCAGAAGTATTACGATATTCATCTTATACCAACACTGCGCGCACCCTAACATTCAGCGGACTTTCAACAACAAAAACCTACAACCTGGAGCTTTATGCCAGCCGAAACAATACGGGTAATTCCACTGTTTTTGCAATAAATGGAACATCGGTTACCGTACTTACCGATAAAAACCTGACGGTTAAAGCGTCTTTTGTAGACCTTTCACCTTCCGCACAGGGACAGCTTGTTATCAGCATTTCAAACCTAAACAGCTATAACTATCTAAACGGATTCATCCTTACAGAAAAGGCACCACCTGCCGGAACACCTTCAGTCAATGCGGGTGCAGATCAAACCATTACCCTTCCGCAAAATAGCGCAGTGCTTACAGGCGACGCAAAAGACGAAAACGGGTCTATTGAAAGCTTTACATGGAGCAAGGTTTCAGGTCCGGCAGCTTATACAATAGTTTCGCCCGGGCAGGCTTCTACCACTGTTTCCGGACTTACCGAAGGCACCTATGTGTTCAGGCTTACTGTTACAGATAACGAGGGAACAACTGCTTATGATGAGGTATCCATGCAGGTTATCCCCGAGCCGCTAACGCCTGGAACAAGGGAGATAAAAGTGAATCTTTTTGGCGGGTTGAACCCGTATGCAAATGCAGAATGGAACAACTGGAATGTAAGTGCTTCGCTTACTATAGGTGCTTTAAAATATGCCTCCGGCAGAAGTTCTTCGATAGGAGCTTCTATTACCAAAAATTCTATTGGCGATAACGGATCCACCTACGGTGGAACTATGGCGCCTCCGCAGGTGCTTCGGTACACTTCGTACGCTAACGTGGCCCGAACACTTACATTAAGCGGCCTAACGCAAGGAGCAACCTACCGTATTGAATTTTATGCCAGTAGGAGCAATACCGGCAACTCCACTGTTTTTACAATCAACGGACTTTCGCAAACTGTAGTAACGGATAAAAACTTTGATACTAAGGTGGTATTTAACGGGCTTACTGCAACCGCGGCCGGACAGCTTGTTGTTAGTTTGAAAAATGGAACTACTTATAATTACTTAAACGGCTTTACGTTAACTGAAACAATTGGCGAGGTAACTACAGTTGCCAAACAAAATGTACGTACAGCAATCAAAGAACCTACAGCATTATTTGGCGTACAAGCTTTCCCAAACCCTACAAACCAGTACACTACCCTTTCAATTTCGGGCAGCAGCAAGCCGGTGCAAATTAAAGTGCTTGATGCTTTTGGAAGAGTGCTGGAGATTAAAAAGGACGTATTGCCTAATTCAAATTACAAAATTGGCCAAAATCTTGCTCCCGGAGTGTACTTAATAGAAGTAGTTCAAAAGGGACAGAAAAAAACAATTAAGCTGGTAAAAACAGCATTTTAAAACATTCAAAAAAGGGGTACTCTTTTTAGTGGAAAAGGTGCTAAAAAGGGTACTCTTACTATTTTAATCCAGTCATTTCAGTTAAGGTTTACGCAAAAAAGATGGCAACAATAAAAGATGTTTGATAAAAGCAGCGGTAGGTATTACAGCCAGTAATAATATTATGGCTGGGCTATAGCTTTTTAAAAATCCGCCTGCTATCTTTACCCCTTTCGTATGCAAGCAAATAATCAGTGGGACTGGGAAATAAATGCCCGGCACAGTTGGTGGAATATTAATGTAAAAGAGTGGTGGATGTATCGCCATCTTTTAGGCCGTCTCGTCCGCCGCGATTTTCTTTTAAACTATCATCAAACCGTGCTTGGTCCGGTGTGGATGCTTTTTCAACCTTTGGCCACGCTTGTTATCTATGTGGTGGTTTTTGGTAAAATTATTGGCGTATCTACCGGAGGTCTGCCTCCCGTTTTGTTTTACCTCAGTGGCATAATTTTATGGGGTTTTTTCAGCGAAACGTTTAATGGAACAGCTTTTACCTTTACGCACAATTCCTATCTTTTTAGCAAAGTATATTTTCCGCGTCTTATTATTCCACTATCGGTTCTTACCTCGCAGGTGCTTCGGTTTTTGGTGCAATTTGTTTTTCTGTTGCTGGTAATAACCTACTATTATTTTGTTTGGCATGTACCCCTTTTTGTAAGCTTTTGGGTTGTTTTCCTGCCTTTCATTGTCCTTGGCGTGGGGCTTATTTCTTTTTCCATCGGGCTTATTTTTTCGGTTATTACGGCCAAGTACCGCGATCTTGGCAATATTGTACACCTGGGAGTTCGTTTATTAATGTTTGTAACGCCGGTTATTTACCCCTTATCAGCCATTCCTGCAAACTTTAGGTGGATTGCAACGCTAAACCCATTGCTACCCTTTTTTGAAGCTTTTCGGTTTGTGCTTCTGGGGCAGGGAACATTTACCGTTTTGCAACTGGCCTACAGCGCAGTTTTTACGCTGGTAGCTTTTTTTGCAGCGCTTTCAATATTTAGTCGCCAAAACGATAAGATAATAGATGTAGTTTAATTTTTTGTATGTCGGATGTAGCATTAGAGGTAGAAAATATTTATAAACGATACGAACTGGGCACTATTGGTTCGGGCTCGCTAAAACGCGATCTGCAACAGTGGTGGGCTACTTCGGTATTAAAAAAAGAAGAAAGCGACGAAGCAGTCGATCGCGGTAAAAACCCGTATTTATGGGCTTTATCTGATGTTTCTTTCCAAATAAAAAAAGGTGAGGTGTGGGGTTTTGTAGGCTCAAACGGCGCAGGGAAATCTACTCTTTTAAAGATCATTTCACGCATTGTAAAACCTACAAAAGGCTATGTACGCGGCCGCGGAATTATTAGCAGTTTGCTGGAAGTAGGCACCGGTTTTCACCAGGAGCTTTCGGGCCGCGAGAATATTTACCTCAGCGGCTATATTCTGGGTATGAAAAAAGAAGACATCAGAAGAAATTTTGATGCGATTGTTGACTTTTCAGGCATTGAAAAATTTATTGATACACCGGTAAAACGGTATTCTTCGGGCATGTATGTGCGGCTTGCTTTTGCCATAGCCGCACACCTGGAGCCCGATATTTTAATTATAGATGAAGTGCTTGCTGTTGGCGATGCGGAGTTTCAAAAAAAGTGCCTTGGTAAAATGAATGAAGTATCGCAGCAAAAAGGCCGCACCATTTTATTTGTAAGCCACAATATGCAAGCGGTAAAACAGCTTTGCACCAAAGCAATGTGGTTAAAAGGTGGTTCGGAACATGCTTCCGGCGAAGTAACGGCGGTAGTAAACAAATACATTAGCAGCATACAAAAAGCGCAGTTAACACAATCTTGGGACACCTGCGAAAACGCACCCGGCAATGAATTTATTCGCATTAAAAAAGTAGAACTGGTGCCCCTGCTTGCAAAACCTGATGAACCGGTGGACATACGAACTTCTTTTGTTTTCAAAGTCGAATTGTGGAATTTAGTAGATGATCAGGATTTGAGTTTAGGCTTACACGTTTTTTCGTATGGCGGCGAATGTATTTTTGATGTGCCTTCGCCATCATATGTTTTTAATAAAGGAGTAATAGAAGGAGAATGTAAAATACCCGGCCATTTTTTAAATGATGGCGCTTATTATATATCGCTGATTGTGGTAAAAAACACCTCTGTACAACTTTTTTATTACGAAGAATGCCTTTCGTTTGAAATAGAAGATTACCGGGAAAACATCAAATGGTTTGGTAAATGGATGGGTTCGGTGCGTCCCAGCTTTCCGTTTCCTCTAAAGCAAATTAGCCATTAGCAAAAGCCCTTAATCCATTGAGTGATTTTAAACCATACACCATTTTACACATTGATTTAAACAATGGATTGGCTCAGTTGCAAAATAATATTGTTGCGCCGGCGTATTATGTCTTTTGGTGGAAAGAGCTTCCGTTGGGAGAGTTGTATATCAACCAAAAAGAAGCATTATCTGAACAGGTTTTATTGCAAAATATAAGCAATGCTATAGAGCCCGCCGTTACTCATTATCAAATAAAAAAAAAGATTGAAAAAAGGGGGTGGAAAGAAGCGCTTGCGAACGGTGAGGAACAACCTTTTTTTGAGTTGATGGAAGCGTTATATACAGCGCCGGAAAATTTGCAAAACACGTTACCAATAAGTGTTATTATTTGTACCCGCAACCGGCCCGAAAGCCTGAAAACCTGTTTGCAATCGCTTGCTCAAATGAAGCATCAGCCAGCACAAATATTAGTGGTGGATAACGCACCCGATGACGACCAAACACAAGAAACAGCAGCCTTTTTTAAACAAGTGACGTATAAAAAAGAACCAGAAAAGGGGTTAGATAAAGCCCGCAATACCGGTGTTCGAAACGCTTCGCAGCCGCTGATAGCTTTTGTAGACGACGACGTGCTGGTGCATCCATTATGGCTGGCTAATGTGTGGAGCACTTTTGAAAACCAAAATATTGCTGCAATGACAGGGCTTGTTTTAGCCAATTCGCTACACACCGAAGCGCAATGGATTTTTGAAAAATATTGGGGCTTTAACAGGGGTTTTGTTGACCTTTTTTACGACCGCGACTATTTTAAAAACTCCT
>JBBSRB010000050.1:0-19689 GCA_038243445.1 Chitinophagales bacterium
AAGCTCCCTTAAATGTGCTGATTGCCTTTACAAACTCGTTTGCGGAAACACCCAACTGTTTGCACGCCAGCCAGGCCGCATTCATGTTTGCCAAATTGTGACTGCCAAAAACCTGCAGGTCGCCACTTGCGCCGTCAATTTCCACACTTGTTTGACCCTCTTCTATCCAGTTCGTGGGTACGGAATAAGGTTCGTAACTTATATCAGCCCGGTGAGAGGCTTCAACTAAATTATTCAATTCCTCATCTTTTTCATTGTAAATTAAAACACCGCCCACTTCTATCTTAGCAATAAATAACCTAAACTGTTCGAGGTAGTTTTCAAAAGTCGGAAACACATTAATATGGTCCCAGGCAATGCCGGTTAAGATGGCTATGTGTGGAAATAGAAAATGAAATTTTGGCCGCCGCTCTACTGCGCTTGCGGGGTATTCGTCGCCCTCGCAAATAATAACTGCCGCATTGGTAATGTTCACAGATTGGCTGAAGCCTTCGAGGCGGGCTCCAACGAGGTAATCGAAATCTTTCCCAACGGCTTTCAACACGTGCATAATCATGGCTGTGGTGGTGGTTTTTCCATGGCTTCCGCCCACAACAACCCTCGTTTTGTCCAGGCTTTCTTTATAGATGTATTCAGGAAATGAATAAATGGGAAGCTGAAGTTCCTTGGCTTTAAGCAGCTCCGGATTATCGCTTTTTGCGTGCATGCCAAGGATAACAGCATCTAAACCAGCATGTATTTGCGATGGCTGCCAGCCAATTTGTTGAGGTAAAATGCCTGCTTCCTTTAGGTTGGTTCGGGCAGGTTCAAAAATCTCGTCATCGGTACCGGTAATTTGATATCCTTTTAGATTTAATGCAATGGCTAGCTGGTGCATTACCGAACCACCAATAGAAATAAAATGGATTTTCATAGTTATATTTGCATAATATCCGGCAAATTAATCCGTTTAAACCAAACACTTTGCATTTATGAAAAACAAACTAATCGCAGCTTCTTTATTAACTATTATGGCTGTTTCCTTTTCGTCGTGCTTTACTTCCCGAAGCAAATATGGTTGCCCCGCCACGGCGTACAAAGCAAACAGCAGCACAAAAATTTAAGCCTTTTTATGGAGTGGATACAGCTAACCAGTGAACAGCAATTAAGTGAGATTTCGGAAAAGTCTTCCGAAAGGCCGCAGGTTATTTTCAAGCACAGCACCCGCTGTTCAATAAGTGCGGTAGCTTTAAAAAGGCTTGAAAAAGGGCACCCTCCTGCTGATGTTGATTTTTACTTTTTGGATTTAATTCAGTACCGAAACATTTCCAACAAGGTAGCCGAAACATTTGGAGTTAGTCACGAATCGCCACAGGTGCTGATGATTAAAAAAGGGCAGTGCACTTTTGACGATAGTCATCTTGGTATTTCAATGTCTGGAATTGCAGACCAGGCGTTTGCCTCCTGATTTTCAAATCTTTTCTTTTGTGAACACTTCTTTGTTTAAGAGGTGTTTTTTTTGCGCTTTATGAAAATGGCTTTTAAATAAATAATAACAAACAAAAACATGCATAAAAGGGTATAAAGTACATTTGTGCTTTTTCAACCACTGAAAGACACAGATGCAGAAAAGAACTTTTCGCTTCTCAAACTCGGCAACCGACTTCTATTTTGATGCGCGAATTTCGTTGCTGAAAAAACTTGCTGATCCAAAAAAAACGGTTGTACTTACCGACGAAAACATATTTGCGGCACAAGGCAAAAAGTTTAAAGGCTGGACCACCATTGTTTTAAAAGCGGGCGAACAGTATAAAGTGCAGGCAACGGTAGACTCTGTTATTTTACAACTGATAGAACTCGGCGCTGACCGTTCTACCCTGCTTGTAGGTGTTGGTGGCGGCGTAGTTACTGATGTAACCGGATATGTAGCTTCTGTTTTCATGCGTGGAATTTCGTTTGGCTTTGTACCCACCACATTGCTTGCAATGGTAGATGCCTCTATTGGAGGTAAAAACGGCATCGACGTTGGCGTGTATAAAAACATGGTGGGAACCATTCGCCAGCCGATTTTTATTTTGCACGATGTAAGCTTTTTGACAACGCTACCTGAGGCTCACTGGAAAAATGGGTTTGCCGAAATCATCAAACATGCCCTCATAAAAGATGCGGCCATGTTTCGGCAGTTAGAACAAAACAGCCTTTCTGCTTATCAAAAGAAAAGTACCCTTTTAAGCACGTTAATTCAACGAAATGCGCTTTTTAAAATAAAGGTGGTGCAAGCCGATGAATTTGAAATGGGAGACAGAAAGCTCTTGAACTTTGGACATACCTTAGGGCACGCCCTCGAAAACCAATACGGGTTGCAGCACGGCGAAGCGGTAGCCATCGGGATGGCTTTTGCGGCTTCGTTATCGGCCTCTTTTTGTGCGTTCAAACCAATTAAAAGAGTGATTGATGTAATTGAAAAATATGGTTTGCCGGTTGCTATCTCTTATAAAAAAGATGATGTATTTGAAGTACTTAAAAAGGACAAAAAAAAGGAAGGCGGCGAAATGAACTTCGTGCTCCTAAAAAGCATTGGAAAAGGCATTATTCATCCGCTTCCCCCAAAAGAAATATATAATTATTTATAATGCAGGTTACTGTTTTTCCGTCTTTAGTAAAAGGTACAATTAACGCAGCGGCTTCCAAAAGCTCTATGCAGCGGGCTTGTGCCGCAGCATTATTGGTAAATGGAACAACTGTTTTAGCAAACGCGGGTATTTCGGCCGATGATGAAGCAGCACTCCGGATTATTGAACAACTTGGAGCACATGTTGAAAAAAAAGAATCCGAAATCATTATTAGGAGCAATGGTGTTCGTCCTGTTGCAAACTATATTAACTGTGGAGAAAGCGGATTATCTATTCGCATGTTTTCGCCCATTGCATCCTTGTCTAACCAGCAAATAAACATTACGGGCGGGGGAAGTTTATCCAACCGTCCAATGAATTTTTTCGACGATGTATTCCCACAACTAAACGTTGCCGTGCAAAGCAATAATGGCTTTTTACCCGTAATTGTTCAGGGACCGCTTACTCCAAAAAACATAACCATCGACGGGTCGCTTTCCTCTCAATATATCACGGGACTTTTATTTGCTTATTCGGCACTTGGCGCCAGCAACGTAGCAATCAATGTTAGCAAATTAAAAAGCAAACCGTATATAGATTTAACCCTGAAAATAATGGAGCAGTTTGGCTTGAAAACGCCCGTTAATCAAAACTATCTCAGCTTTTATTTTAATGATGAGCAGACGGTGCAGGAGACAAATAGAAAGATTTATTATACTGTGGAAGGCGACTGGAGCGGTGCTGCTTTTTTACTGGTTGCTGCCGCCATTGCAGGCTCGGCAGAAGTAACCGGTTTAGATGTGTTTAGTACGCAGGCAGATAAAGCTATATTACAAGCATTAATGCAAAGCGGTGCTTTTGTAAGCATCAGCGAAGAAAAGATATGTGTTGCAAAAGCGGGTTTAAAAGCTTTCCAGTTTAACGCCACCGATTGTCCGGATCTTTTTCCACCGCTTGTTGCCCTGGCAGCGTATTGCAGCGGAACATCGGTGATTGAAGGCGTACACCGGCTGGCTCACAAAGAAAGTAACCGCGCCTTAACACTGCAGCAGGAATTTGGTAAAATGTGCATTGAGGTTACCATTCAGGATGATCTTATGTTGGTTAACGGCGGTTCAGTTAAAGGCGCTCCTGTTCATTCGCACCACGACCACCGCATTGCTATGGCTTGCACAGTGGCGGGTTTAGGTGCCGATGGTTGTACAACTATTGATGACGCGGAAGCGATCAATAAAAGCTATCCTGTTTTTTACCAGCACTTGCAACAGCTTGGCGCCGGGATAAATTTTAATACCTAATATATGAATTCTTTTGGAAAGATTTTTAGAGTAACGATTTTTGGCGAATCGCATGGTCCCTTTGTTGGTGTTTCGATAGACGGTTGCCCCGCCGGAATTCGCTTATCTGAAGAAGATTTTATTGTTGACATAGAACGACGAAAAGGAGGAACCCAAAAGGGAACAACCCCGCGGAAAGAAGATGATTTACCTGTATTTATCTCAGGATTATTTAACGGCAAAACCACAGGCGCTCCGCTAACTATTTTGTTCCAAAATAAAAATACCCGTTCGGGAGATTACGAAAAACAACGGGCTACACCACGCCCCGGACATGCCGATTTTGTGGCAGCTAAAAAGTGGAACGGTTTTGAAGACTTTAGAGGCGGCGGGCATTTCAGCGGACGCTTAACGGTTTGCCTGGTTGCCGCAGGTGTAGTAGCAAAAAGATTATTAAATACTATTTCTGTTGAAGCGCGCATTATAGAAATTGGCGGCGAACAGGATATAGAAAAAGGCTTGCAAAAGGCCATCAATGCAAAAGATTCGGTTGGTGGCATTGTAGAATGTAAAGTAGCCGGTTTGCCCATTGGTTTAGGTGAACCCTTTTTCGATTCTGTTGAATCTCTAATCGCTCATACGGTATTCTCCATTCCTGCTGTAAAAGGCATTGAGTTTGGCGCTGGTTTTAGTGCAACTAAAATGTTTGGAAGTGAGCACAACGATGCTATTGTGGCTGAAAGCGGGGCAACAGCCACCAATCACGCCGGCGGTATTGTTGGCGGCATTAGTAATGGCAATGATCTCGTTTTTAGAATTGCTGTTAAGCCAACTTCTTCCACACCAAAAGAACAGCAATCGTGGAATTGGGAAACTGAAAAAGTAGAATCTTTTTCTATAAAAGGCAGACATGATTTGTGTATTGCACTGCGTGTGCCGCCGGTGCTGGAAGCAGTAACTGCAATGGTTTTGGTTGATTTGATGTTGCTGGAAGGAAGGCTACCATAAAGCTTTTTTTCTGCGCCGAATTCAACAAGATGATATGAATAGGCAGTGATAAAAAAAGGCACTTGCAGCCGTTAATTGCAGCAAGTGCCTGAGCAAAATATCTTTAAAGCCTATAATCAAAAACCTTTAAAAAGAGGTACTTATTCCTTACTTCTTCTCAAATTCCTTCGGCTCTTTATACCACTCTTCTTCAGGTAATGATCGGAAATAATCATAAGTAATTTTCAAACCTTCTTTGCGTTCTACTTTCGGCTCCCAACCTAAAATTTGTTGTGCTTTCGTAATGTCCGGTTTCCGCTGTTTTGGATCATCCATCGGTAATGGTTTGTAAATGATGTCTACATTGCCACCCGTTAAGGCTAGCACTTCTTCAGCAAAATCTTTCAGCGAAATTTCTACCGGGTTGCCAATGTTCACCGGCTGGTGATAATCGCTTAGTAAAAGCCTGTAAATACCTTCAATCAAATCATCTACATAACAAAACGAGCGGGTTTGCGAGCCATCGCCAAAAACGGTCATGTCTTGCCCACGTAAGGCCTGGCCTATAAAAGCAGGTAATGCCCGTCCATCATTCAAGCGCATCCTGGGGCCATACGTATTAAAAATGCGCACTATGCGTGTATCTACGTCATGGAATGTATGATACGCCATGGTGATGGATTCCATGTAACGTTTAGCTTCATCGTAAACGCCACGCGGACCAACCGGGTTTACGTTGCCCCAGTATTCTTCTGTTTGCGGGTGCACCAGCGGATCGCCATACACCTCGCTGGTAGAAGCTACCAACATTCGTGCACCTTTTGCTTTTGCTAGTCCCAGGCAATTATGTGTTCCCATAGCACCTACTTTCAGGGTTTGAATAGGTATTTTCAAATAATCTATGGGGCTTGCCGGCGAAGCAAAATGCATGATGTAATCTAAATGCCCGGGAATATTAATAAACTTGGTAACATCATGATGATAAAACTCAAAGTTGGGAAGCTTAAAAAGATGTTCGATATTTTTTAAATCTCCGGTAATAAGATTATCCATCGCCATAACATGACAACCTTCTTTTATAAACCTATCGCAAAGGTGCGAACCTAAAAAGCCGGCCGCACCTGTAATCAACACACGCTTTTGATTCATTATACTAATTCTTTAATTTCTTTTGAAGATGGGCGGCCAATGCTTTCGTAATAAAATCCAAGCTCTTTTATAGCCGCTGTATCAAACAAATTACGGCCGTCGA
Organism: Chitinophagales bacterium; assembly: GCA_038243445.1. GTDB lineage: Bacteria > Bacteroidota > Bacteroidia > Chitinophagales > Chitinophagaceae > Flavisolibacter. The sequence goes on from JBBSRB010000050.1 coordinate 6,108, forward strand.
AAATGGCTTTACTTTTTAAGTTTTTTACAATGCGCAAAAAGTCCGGGGTTCTAAATTCGTTCCACTCGGTTGCAATAATCAGGGCGTCGGCGCCTTCCAACGCTTCATACTGGCTTTCTGCATAACTTATTTTATCACCAATAGTTTTTTTCACATTGGGCATCGCTTCTGGATCGAAGGCCGAAACGGTGGCGCCTTCGTTTATTAACGCATCAATAATATATAAAGCCGGAGCTTCTCTAATATCGTCGGTGTTTGGCTTAAAAGCCAAGCCCCATAAAGCAAAATGCTTTCCTTTTAAGTTGCCTTTAAAATATTTTTGAATTTTTGGAACAAGGTGTAATTTCTGCCTTTCGTTTACATCCATCACCGCATTCAGTATTTGAAAATCGTAGGCTACTTCTGTTGATGAGCGAACCAACGCCTGCACATCTTTAGGAAAACAACTTCCGCCATAACCAATGCCGGGAAATAAAAATCGCTTACCAATGCGTTCGTCAGATCCAATGCCACGGCGCACCATGTCAACATCGGCGCCCAGCTTTTCGCAAAGCTGTGCTACCTCATTCATAAATGTAATTTTTGTAGCCAAAAACGCGTTTGCCGCGTATTTGGTTAACTCTGCCGAACGTTCGTCCATATAAATTACCGGGTTTCCCTGGCGAACAAACGGTGCGTATAGATCGTTCATTAACTTTTTGGCCTGCTCCGATGAAGTGCCAATCACCACACGATCCGGTTTCATAAAATCATCTACTGCTACCCCTTCACGCAAAAACTCTGGATTTGATACTACGTCGAATTCACCGGTATAATTTTCGGCAATGGCGTTGCGTACTTTGTTGGCCGTTTCTACAGGCACAGTGCTTTTGTTTACAATTACTTTGTAATCGGTTAGCAGCTTTCCTATTTCTTTTGCCACACCCAACACGTATTTAAGGTCGGCCGAACCATCTTCACCCGGAGGTGTAGGCAGCGCTAAAAAAATGATTTGTGCGTCTTTAATGCCTTCGGCAAGATTGGTGGTAAAGTTTAGGCGATCTTCTTTTAAATTCCGCTGAAACAACTTTTCAAGCCCGGGCTCGTAAATCGTTATTTCTCCATTGGATAATTTATTGACTTTATTTTCGTCAATATCTACACAGCAAACGGTATTGCCGGTTTCCGCAAAACAGGTTCCGGATACTAATCCTACGTAGCCGGTTCCAACAACTGTAATTTTCATAATGTAAGGTGATTAAGGTAAAGAGCCGGGCAGATTCTGCCACCGCTATTTAAAATGTATATTTTGCGCATAATTACTTCATTTATCTAAAAAAACGAAACAATATCTGCGAAACTCTTTAAGAGAGCCGATTACCAGCAGATTTCCCCCAATTTTTACTACAGTCTGCACTGATTATGAAAAACAGATTACAGGTACTGCTCGTTCACACCCTTTTTTCAAGGTTTTGGGCAGACTAAAAAACCTGGTGTTAGAAGCCCTGCACCATTTTTTCAGAACTTTTGTTGCCTTTCTGTGGCGGCCTTGCCTACGCCTTTTTAAAAGGTTTTTACCAAACGAATAAGATAGGACGGTCGTTTTCAAAATGTTTTGGCGTGCTTCCTTTAATTTTCACATTTTAAAATACCAAATGGTGCTATCTTAAAACAGTGAAAAGGTTTCTGGCAATATTAATCATCTGCCTGATGAAGTTTTATACACTTGAAGCGCAGGGCGTTGGCGGAGTATGGAAAGGAGATTTAGTAATTAAAGGTGGCTGCTTTGCCGAAAACCATTTAGAAGTAAAACTGATTATTTCGGGAACAGCAATTACCGGAACGGTGTATCAATATTTAAACGCCGAAAACTATCTTAAAAAAGAGTTGAGCGGAACCTACGACGAAAAGACCGAAACCTTCCTATTGCAGGAGAGCGCAGCTACCTCTTTTCAAATTCCAAACACCTGTTTTATTTGCATGAAAAATTACCGGCTTAGCTATTATAAAAAAGATGGTGTGGAAACGCTTTCCGGAACCTGGAACGGCACTGTTATGGGGCGCGGAACACCGTGTATGCCAGGAACTATTTCTTTATCGCGGGCTACAGCCGTAGTGTTTAACGAGCCACCGCGTATTTATGCAGATACAGGCGCTATCCGGTTGGATTTTTACGACAATGGCGAAGTAGATGGTGATTCGATCAGCGTTTTAGTAAATAAAAATGTGGTCGTGTCGCATCAAAAATTGGGCATAAAACCGGTAACAATTTATGTTACTGTAGATGGCGCACGCCCTTTCCAACTGGTAGAAATGATTGCCGAAAACCTTGGAACCATCCCGCCAAATACAGCCCTGCTAATAATTACAGCAGGCAGCAAAAAATACCGGTTGTTTTTATCATCAACCCAGCAAAAAACGGCAAGCGTACAGTTTGTGTACAATCCCGAAAAAGGCAAAGAATTGAAGGAATAAACTGTTTACATTAATAACTTTATTAATCCTTTTTGTACTTTAAAGAGGGAGCTATTTTACTCGCCGCTTACTTTTGGTATTGTAGCGCTTTTATTTTGCAAAGCCGGCGGCATTACTCCGTTTTCGTTGGTGTTTGTACCACTTGTGTTTGTTGCCCTTATGGTAGAACCATTTATATTGTTGCGTGTAGCGTTAACGCCATCATCAATATTATTATTAATTCCGAAAGTGGTGTCTCTGCGCATCAAACTATCTTCTTTGTTTGGGATGTTGTTGTTCATTATATCGCCATTCCGTTTTCTGTTCATCATTATTGAATCCACTTTGTTATTTCTATCTATCATAGTATCCATTGCAGAGCCACTGTCAGCCCGAAAGGCATTGGTTACCATAGCGCCGTCTTCACCTATAAACTCTATTCTTGACAGTCCGTTGTCAAGCATTGTTACGCCAAGCACATTTTGCCCTTCAGCCCCTTTCATCATGGTAATACTGTACAAATTGCCACTGTGCATATTTACTGCTTTGCTTACCAGTTCTTCGGGTACATAAGTGTTTAAAACCGGTAACGACACTGAATAATTGGCGCCGTTTAGTGCATAATAAACATTAGTGATTCTGCCCCCGTTGTTGTAAGAAGCGCGCCACTGATCGCCGGATTGTTGCCAGGTAACATTTGCAGCCGCCGGGTAATCTTTTGTAAAAGACGATTGAAAAGACGCAGGAGCATTAGCGACATTATTGCCATAATCGTTGTACGAAGTAGCATTTACGTTTCGGGCGTTTTGATTAACGGTATTCATTGTTGTGTCTTGCGCAAACAAGCCCGCGCAGCCACCCAGGAAAAGCGTTGTTAAAAGTATCTTTTTCATGTTTTTTGTATTTTAAAGGTTAGCATCTGAACCTACCTCACTACTTGCAACTTTAATGCCCATACACTTCCTTTTATAAAAAAATTTGTATTTATCTTATTTTACATAACTGCTGATGAGCCTGCATGGAAAATTAAAAATTAGCGCGGCGCAAAGTTTGCAGTTGTAACCCGCCGCAGAATTTGCGAAAACAAAAAAGAATTATGAAGGAAATTAAAGTCCCGTATGAAGGAAAAGGATATAAAGTAAAATACAAAGCAGAAACGGTTGACATAAACATGCATCCGGTAGAGTTTATTAATGTGTATTCTGTGTTTATTGAAGACGAAGACCTGCAACATATTATTGGCGATCATTTTACCATTTTGCATAATCCGCTCCATAATCCTAAACCTGCCTATGCTATTAAAAGTTCGGGCAATATAGCCGAAGTAAACCTGAAGAAAACCATTGCGCAGCAAATAATGAATAACCCAACAGAATGACAAACCTTTAGAAAAGGGGTATAAAAAGAAAACAAAAGGTTCAGTTAGAATGCTTCAGGTTTTTTAAACCAGGTCTTTTTTGTCTTTCCAAAAAAACCTTTGAAAAAGGGTATAGAAGATATAGAAATAATTAAAACCGGTCATTTCGAAACTACAAATGTGTACATCTAAGTTGTTCAAAAGTATCTTGACATAACTTTTAAAGTCTTTTTTACATCTGACAATATGACAAGCCAAGCTCAATTGGAACAAGCCTTGTTAGATTGTTGCCAACTACAAAATTTATTTACGCCATGATACAGGAGAAAGGATCCATTTCTATTCATACAGAGAACATCTTCCCAATTATTAAAAAATTTTTATACTCTGATAACGAGATTTTTTTAAGAGAACTGGTAAGTAATGCCGTAGATGCCACTCAAAAAATAAAACGCCTTTCTTCGCTTGGGCAATACAGCGGCGAGCTGGGCGAGCTGAAAGTTTCTGTTTCCGTTGATGAAGCCGCAAAAACCATTACCGTATCGGACAACGGACTTGGAATGACAGCCGATGAGATTAAAAAATACATTAACCAGATTGCGTTTTCGGGCGCTACTGAATTTGTAGAAAAATTTAAAGAAGCAAAAGACGCAAACGAAATTATTGGCCGCTTTGGACTAGGCTTTTATTCGGCTTTTATGGTTGCCGACCAGGTTGAAATTCAAACACTATCTTACGCTGAAGGCGCACAACCTGCCAGGTGGGTTTGTGACGGAAGCACCGAATTTGAAATAACAGATGGCAGCCGAACCGAACGGGGAACCGACGTTATTTTACACATTAACGGGGAAAGCGAAGAGTTTTTACAAAAACAACGGCTGCAGGAAATATTAGATAAATATGCTAAGTTCTTGCCTGTTCCCATCCAATTTGGAACCAAAGCCCAAAGCGTAGAAGATGGTGAAGATGAAGAAGGAAAACCAAAATACAACCAGGTTGAAGTTCCAAACATCATTAACAATACAACTCCAATCTGGACAAAATCGCCAGCTGATTTAACCGACGAAGATTATTTAAGTTTTTATCGCGAGCTGTATCCGTTTTCAGAAGAACCGCTGTTTTGGATTCATCTAAATGTAGATTATCCGTTTCACCTAACAGGCGTTTTATATTTTCCAAAACTGAAGAATGATTTTGAGGTACAAAAAAACAAAATCAAGTTATTTTCCCGCCAGGTATTTATCACCGATGAAGTAAAAGACATTGTACCGGAATTTTTGATGCTGTTGCATGGCGTTATCGATTCGCCCGATATTCCGTTAAACGTTAGCCGTTCGTTTTTGCAGGCCGATAGCAACGTAAAAAAGATAAACTCCTATATTACCCGCAAAGTAGCCGATAAGCTTAGCGATTTGTTTAAAAAAGACCGCAAAGCGTACGAAGAAAAATGGAGTGACATTGGAATTTTTGTAAAATACGGCGCTCTTTCTGAAGAAAAATTTTACGAGAAAGCTAAAGACTTTTTACTGCTCACCAATACTAAAAACGAGCACTACACTTTAGAAGAATACAATGCTAAAGTAAAAGATTTTCAAACCGACAAAGAAGGTAAAGTGGTGTATTTATATACAATTGATGCCGAAAAACAACATGCCTTTATACAGGCGGCAGAAAAGCGGAATTACGATGTACTGCTGATGAATTCGCCAATTGACAACCACTTTATACAATTTTTGGAAAGCAAGCTTGACGCTACTACTATAAAAAGGGTGGATGCTGATGTGGTGGATAAACTGATTGTGAAAGACGAGGAAGTTACTGCTGCGCTATCGGAAGATGATGCGAAGAAAGTGAAAGAAGTTTTTGAAAAAGCAATTAATAATAAGGACATGAACGTGGAAGTGGAAAATGGTACTGAAGACGAGTTGCCGGTAACCGTTACCATGGAAGAATGGATGCGCCGCATGAAGGATATGGCTAAAATGGGCGGCGGCGGCGGAATGAACTTTTACGGCTCCCTGCCCGACTCGTACAAAGTATCGGTAAACGGAAACCATAAGTTGGTAACACGCATATTAAACGAAGAAAATGAAGAACAGCAAACAACGCTTGCAAAGCAAGCCTTTGATTTAGCATTGCTTTCTCAAGGGTTGCTAAAAGGGGCCGATTTAACCCGCTTTGTGGAACGCAGTGTGGCGCTGATTTAAAGAGAGAAAAATTTATATTTATAAAACGGGTTCCCTTGGGCCCGTTTTAATTTTTGGTTGATTTTTTAGAACTCTTTTTTTTCTTAAAAAGTTTATCAAAAAACTTTCGAACTCCACTTTGCTTTTTTGCTTCTTTGGTAATTTCCACAGAGTCGATTGGGGATTGTACGACAACTGCTTTTTTCGGAAGGCTGCTAATCGAATCTTCGTAATACTTTCTTTTATATTCGTCCGCTGTAGTATATAGTGCCGTGCCGTAAACCAGCCGGTGATGCTCGTTTTCTTTCCACACCGGCACCGCCGCGTTTTTAACCAAAACATTTTTTCCTAAAAACAATTTCTGTTCTTCCGTTAATGTTTTGCTTCTCTCCCATTTATCGTTTACAATCAGGTAATAAGTATCCTCTTCTTTATCAAAATAAACATTAGCCTTTGGATAATAGTAAATATAGGTTCCCTGAGCTTTTTCTTTTTTTTGATCTGATTTAAAATATAAAAAGCCTGCAACGCCCAACAGCACTATGCTAATAATAATAAGAATAAGTTTCATACGGCTGTAGTTTGTTCAAAGAGTGTTCCAACAAGAAAAAGCAGAAAAAAGATGTACAAAAGGGTCATTGCTGCAATGGATCTACTTCTTCTGCCGACTTATTATTATTAATTTCATCCAGCAACCGGCGCGCAGTAGTATCGCCGCCTGTAACAGCTTCCATTAAAAGCTTTGTGCCTCTAAATACGTTTCTTTCGTACTGACAATTTTCGTAATTACTTATTTGCAATACCTCCTTATTATCGGCAAAAAGATACAAAAAACCCAGTGTTCTTTTAGCGGGCGCATACCCCTTTTCGCTTGCTTTTTTTACAAAGTTATAGGCTTCGGTACAGTCAACATTAGCGTTTTTGCCATGCAGCCCCAGGTTGCCGTATTCGTACATTGCTTCAGGCACTTGTTGTTCGGCTAAAAAGCTATAAATATATAAAGCCTCTTTAATGTCGTTGTTTTGCAATAGTGTTTTTGCCTCGTCAAGTTGCATTGCTATGTCTTCTGCGGCCGGGCGAGGTTGCACCTCGGCTGTTTGTGCTTTTTGGGTCCATTCTTCAAGCGATATAAGGTCGGCTTTTCGTACCCATCCTTTTGAAGTTTGTCCTTTACTGTTTGTAAATTCAGTGTAAATAAATCCGTTTTGTTCATCGGTAGCGGTTACTACGTCGTTAGAAGGAATCATATAAGCCGTTCTTCTTGTTGCTCCATCCGGCTCGTTATGAAAGTACGCCCTTGCATCAAGCACTTTGTATTGTCCAATGCTACGTTTGGGTTGCTCTGCTTCGGCCGTTTTTTGTATGCTTGTTGCTTCTTTATTTTGATTGCGCATCAGCGCATATGCAACAGCGCTTAGAGCAGCTAAAAGGAGCAAAAAATAAATCCATTTTGGGGTGCCTTCTTTCCGCGGCGGCGATGCCACTTCTTCCCTGGCGGCAAAGACCTCCTGGCCTTTCTCCAACGGCAAGGGTGCACTTACAAGCTGGCGTTGCAGTAAATCTATCTGCTGTTGCAGGTGTTCGTTTTGCGCCTGCAGCTGCCCATTTTGCAGGCTTAGTTTTTCCACCTCGTCATAGCCCGGCTGTTCTTCCTTTTCTTCGGTTCTGATGCTGTTGTTTACAATAAACTCGTGCAGGCGCATGCCGTTTGCAAACCGGTTAAATGGCTTTTTTTGCAGGCATTTATAAATAGTGGAAACCAACCATTGCGGCACCTGCATCTCGCGGCTTTTTTTATCTACATTCCACGCATCTGGCAACGCTTGTCGGCGAAGTAAAAGCAAATCGGGCGGTGGTGCTTCCATGTGTGCCAGCATTACGCTGTTGCGAGCTGTTTCACCGCCATCTTTTAATGGAAAAGGCACTGTGCCTGCAAGCAGTTCAAACAGCACTACACCAAAACTGTACACATCGGTTTCAAACAGCATGTGCCCTTCGTTTTGTTCCGGCGCCATAAACTCTATAGCACCTGCGTGCCTCATGCTTGTACGGCGTTGTTCATCAGACATAATAGCCAGCCCAAAATCAAGCAGTACATAATTACCGGTGTGAATATTAAATTTTACATTATTGGTTTTAATATCGCCATGCTTTACATCAAACTTGTGGCAGTGCGCTAATGCATTGGCCAACTGCTCGGCCACTTTGATGGCTTCTTTTATTGAAAAAAGCGGCTCGTTTGGTGGTTTTAAAAGGTCTTCTAAATCCGGACCTTCAACATATTCCATTTCAATATACGGAAGCGAACCTGTTTCGGTAATGCCCGAACTAAGTATTTTAACCACATTTGGGTTAGGTTCGCTGTTTACTTTTTTAAGCTTGTTTACTTCGTTTTGAAAAGCGTTAAAGTGTTTGTCATCTGCCGTTTCGCTGTGTATGGGCGTTGGCAAAAGTTTTATGGCGGTAATAATTTCGCCAATGCGCCTGCCTTTGTACACCGAACCTTGTCCGCCGGTTTTAAGCGCACCCATGTTCTCCAGTCCTTCGGTAATGGTAAAAACCTTTGCCATTTTCTTATTTAAATTTGGGAGTAACTAAATTCCAGTATAGCCGATTCGCCAATCATTATCTGGTCGCCTTCTGCCAATGCATGTGCAATACGTGTGCTGTAAAGTTTTACAGGAGCGTCATCATTTATTGATCTCACTTTTATTTTGTTGCGCGGCGGAATGCCTCCTTCATCGGCAAAAAGTAAAAATTGGCCCGAATCATTTTCAAACTCGATATGAGCATGCTGGCGGCTGATAAATTTATTGCTTTCGTGTTGGCTTTCGGCCGGAAAAGCAATGTTGTTGATTCTGAAAAAACCATCATCGCTTTGCACTTTTGTTTCCCGGCCAATGTTTATTCTTTTATCGCCCGATTCAATAATATAAACTTCTTTTTCCGCTTCACCATTGAGCACTTTAATGTAAGCCGTTGCCGATTTTAAAATAGAACGCTTTTGTGTGCGAATAAAAAGCCCGGCATCCAGGTCGGGCACTTTCATTGCTTCGGGCGGCAGCGCATCCACTAAAGTAAGTTCCAACGTCCAATCTGCAGGAAGATCAAGGGCAAAGTTGTCGGCCAGACGTTGCACTTCGTCTTCTTTAAATTTACCTTCTTCGTTTAGGTAAACGGCAGCCTCGTATAAGTAACGCTCGTCGTTTTTTGGATATAAGAAAAGGTGCACACCCCTGATGTTTCCGCCTTCGCCGCCTTCTGCCCTGCTTAATTGTTCTTTAATGGCCTGAAGCAAGCCATCGCGAATTAATTTTACATCAGTCGTTTTTTCCTTTTCTTCTTTTTTTTTAAATAGATCCATTATCGAATTTTTAAAATAGGCCTGTTCTTAATGAACAATGAAAAAAGCCAACCGGCAACACAGCACCTGTTTTCTGTTTAAAAAGCAAATTAATACAATGTTAGCGGTCAACAGGATTGATCAGCGTGTCTTTAACTTTTTCTGCTTTAAATCCTTTGATATACCCCTTTTCTAATAGTTTTGGTATTACCAGGTCGCCGGCAAGTTTAACAGCATCAGACGAACCTTTTGTTTTTTCTATTCGGATACACACAACAATATTTCCGGGGCCTTTTGCTTTTGGTGCAAAAAATACATACCAGCCGTCGTTTATTCGTTGACCTTTAAAAATACGTTCCGGCGTGCCGGTTTTACCGCCAACGGCAATGCCCAGTTTAGTCACCTTATTAGCACTTTGCAATTTCATGTAATGGGCTAATACATCGGCATATTCGGGCAACTGGGCTAAAGCAAACCCTTTAAAAAGGGGTACCGTAGAGTCGCTGATTTTAAGCACGTAACGGTTGGGCACCAATAGACCCCTGTTTGCTATTCCGGCTGCAAGCCGCGCTACAGATGCAGGAGTAGCAACGAGCTCGCCCTGCCCCCAGGCCATACCTGATATTCCGCGACCTCTTGTTTTCCTGATGTCGTTCTTATTGTAAGAAGCAAGGCTTCTGAATTCTGTTTTCCGCCACAGGTTTCGCCAATCAGCCTGCCGGCTTTCGTTGTTGATTTCCATTTGATAATAATAACCACCAACGCCGCGCAAAAACATTCCGGTTTTAATATAGATGCTTACCATTTCTTCGGCTAATTGTTCTTCATTAGCCAGTTTAATAAAATACGAGTTGTTCGATTTCACGAGAGCCCGTTCCATGCTGATAGTTCCCGCCTCGTCGGGCTCCGGCCCTTTTACTCTAATTAAATCTTGCGGACGTATAACTATAGATTTCTTTGCCGCCTCCATCCCTAACTTGTTAAAAGCTGCAAGCGCGGTAGCTATTTTAGCGGTAGAACCTGGTTGGGTGGCATAGGTAAATCCAAGGTCTGCAAGTGTGATCCATTCCGTTAGCCTGTTTTGCTCGCGCAAAGTAAGCGTCAGCTTTTCCCAATCGTTTACCGGCGGTAGCGGCCACAGGCTTGATGCCAGCACATCTCCGGTAGAATCTTCTAAAACTACAATCGATACGCGGTTGTTTTGAAGTGAATCGCTTAACGCCAAACCCTTGTTTAAAGCTGTCTGCAAGCCGGCGTCCATTGATAGCTGCACATCGCGGTTTTGCTTTTTAAAGGCTTCTACTTCTTTACTGTTTATGCCCGCTAAAAGCATATAGGCTAAAGCACTGTAATCCTTCTTTCCCACCGTCATCTCCCGAGTGGTTTGCGGTAGAAAACGATCTTCGCGAAACCTATTGGCCGTTACATTGTAGGCAATCGAAGGCGTCTTAAAACCCCGAAGTTCCGCACCTAATTCATACTCGGCAAAATAACCGTTTGTCGAACCAGTAAAAACACCTGTGTTGGCATCGCCTGTCCAAAAAAACATATGCTCTCCAAACGGATAATATCGGTTTAACCGCTTTCGCGAAAGTGATTGAAGATTTTGAAGTTGTAACCCTGCATTTAATAAGGAGTCGCGTTGCTTTAAGATTAGCTCTGGTTTGCTTGTTGCCAGCAATCTGCCGGATCTGTCAAACAGCGAGCCTGCTTGTAATTTGTTCATTAAAATAGCAATACGTGGATTGTAGCTAAACATGCGTGCACCGCTGCGTTCGGCTACCAGCGCAGGCTGCACCACCCATTTTTTGTTTTGAAACAAATAACGCGATACGTTTACAATAAGAAGAGTTAGGCCAACGCAGGCGGCAATTAAGGCGGGAACAAGATTTCTATCCTGCTGTTTGGTTACGTATTTCATTTGAACTGCCGTGCCCTGCACAACAGAAGCCGACAATAAAAAACCCGCAGCAAATAAATTACAGATTAGCGACGAACCGCCATAACTGATAAACGGAAGCGAAACGCCGGAAAGAGGCAGCGCACCAGTGGAGCCGCCAGCTATTAATAAAAACTGAACAAACGTACTAATGCCAATGCCTGCACATAAGTAAAATAAAAACGGTGTGCCGGTTTGCCTGCCAATAATAATAGAACGATGTAAATAAAGTAGGAATAAAATAAATATACACAGGAGCCCTGCCCAGCCAAACTCCTCACCAATGGAAGGAAGAATCATGTCGGTATGTGCTTCGGGAATTGTTTTGGCAAAGCCCTGCCCCACGCCTTGGCCGCTAATGCCGCCACTCGCCATCGCCCAAATTCCGTTTGCTACCTGGTCGCCACCAAACACTTCGTTATCCCAGGCGTTTTGCCATATTGCTTTTCTATCTACCAGCCGCTGCACCGGGCCGGGAAAAATTTGGTCTAAAAAAGGAATCTGATCAAGCAACATAAAACCGGCAATTACCACCAGCGCCATCACCGCTGATTCGCTTACCCGCCGCTTTTTAAACAATAGAAAAAGACTTAATAAAGCAATGGTAACGCCTGTTGCAAGCCATACATTTTTAAGTAACCAATTGGCCAACACGTATAGAACTACCGCCCCGGCCATTTCTAAAAAATCGCCGCGCGAAAAAGAAAATAAAATAATAAATGTAAAGCAAACTACAATCGCCGGACCCAAATCGCCCAACATTAAAAAAAGTAAAATGGCTAACAAAATAAAAAGGAGCGCCCTGTAAAAAAACGTCCAGCGCTTATTTGCCGATGCATATTCGGAAATAAATTTTTCGTTGATAGAAAAAAAACCGGCAAGAAATACAACAATTATAAACTTAACCACTTCGCTGGGTTGAAACCCAAACAAATTCACTTTTACACCGCTGCCTTCTGGGCCGGTGCCCAGCAAAATAGTTAGTAATAAGAGGAGCACTGCCAGGCCGGCCCATTGCAAACCTTTAGCGCCCTCTTTCCACCCCTTGAAAAAAAACATTCGAAAAAGGCCCGAGTCCACAGTAAAACGGCGAAGGTTAAAAAATAATAGAAAAAATACCCCTGCAAACCCACCAACGAAATATCCTAAAGTGCTTCGGGCTAAAAACCGGTCGCGCAGCGGATCTTGCAGGCTTAATAAAGTAATAAGTGAGAAGCCCGTTAATAACATTATTGCAGGAAGTATCAACTGATCGGCCTGAGAAAACTTAAAACTCAAAAAAAGGTGTAAAACCAAAAAACTAAAGAAGAAAACGCCAGTAATAATCCAAAACCAGCGGGTTGCTTCTTCCGGCGTTCGTACAATCAGTGATTTTTCGCGTTTAAGATTATTAAAATCTTTTGAAGAAAGCAGGCGCAGCGTATGTGGGGATTGGTAAAACGCAAACGAAACATTTTTGGTTAATTGCTGTATTCCTTTTGATGCACCAAATTGAAAGCCAGGCTGCAAAGGCAGCACTTCAAAGGCTTTGCCCTGCGGTAAACCCGCAAATGAAAAGCCGCCGTTTCCATCTGTTCGCGCATACGCGGAAAGCGATTGCAACTGGCGGTTGTTTACCGAATCAAGTGCATACACTTTTCGTATTACAGCGCTCTGCTCTACTTTAATTTTATCTACTTCCACCACTTCAGTGCTGTACAAACTATCTTGAGGAATAAGCATTTGCAGGCGGACTAAAACACCGCTCACGGGTGCTTCGCCTGCGTACACCGTTCCACTAATTCTTTGCGATCCCAGTTGCAAATTGTTGGCTGATGGAATGGAGGGCCGTGCATTTTTTTCCTGCTCAAACCGCACAGAATCTACACCTGAAAAGCCAAGTAAAGAGCGCGAAAGTGCCACCCTTTTCCGGTACGATTCGCCGCCGCGAAGTGCTGCGTTTTCTGCTGCCACAAAGTACTTTCTCTTGTTTAATTCTCCAATGTTATCTGTTTCATCTTCGCTACTACTTAACCCTTGTTCTACCGAAGCAGTAATTACCTCTATATCCCGCAGGTCGTCAAAATAATAACCTTTTTGAAGCAGTAATCCCAGTTTTTTTGCAGCGTCTGCACTGTTTAAATTTACCATCGAACCGTCGGCCAAACGTTGCGGCACTTCGGCAAAATCTTTTTTAATCTCTTTAAAAAGACTTGCAAAAAACAATCCTAACACAACTGCAATGGCCGTCAAAAACAGCCGTTCCAGCCATCTTCCTTTTTGTACAGGCAGGTTTAGCGCCATGTTATTCTTTTGTCTTTTGAAGTGAATCTTTAGGTGCTTGC
>JBBSRB010000051.1:0-19653 GCA_038243445.1 Chitinophagales bacterium
AAATCGTAGTCGCCGCTACTTTTTGTATACCGTAAAAAAGGCTGCAGGCGCAAGCTGGGAGCCACCTGCACACCAAATTCAGTTGAAAAGCTATGTTGTTGCGCTCCATCTTTGTCAAACTCAATTAACGAATCTTTCGGCTGCTCGGCTTCGCTAAAACCTTTTGTATTAAAAAAGGTATAGCCTGCAGAATAATCTATCTTTTTTATTTGCCCCGATACTCCTGCATTTGCTTTAATTGTTCCAAAACTTCCGGCGCTTGCGCCGCCATAAAGGTTTGGAGTTTTAGTAGTGCTCTTTCGGGTGATGATGTTAATGACGCCGGTAATTGCATCGCTACCGTACAACGTACTCTGACTTCCTTTTAAAATTTCAATGCGTTCTATACTTTCAACAGGTATGTTGCGTATATCAAAGTTACTTCCTATGCCTGATGCATCGTAAACCGGAATGCCGTTAATGGTGATTAACGTATGCTCTACCCGGCCGCCGCGTATGTAAATGTTTTTGTCTTTTCCGGCGTTTGCGTTGGCGCCGTTAATGTAAATTCCACCTTGTTCGTTTAAAACTTGAGCCAGGTCGCGGCTGCCCGAATGCTCTAAATCTTTACGGGTAATAATGGTGACCACTTTACCGGTTAATGATGTTTTAACGGGATACTTGCTGGCTGTTACAACTACTTCATCTAACGAAGCAGTGTCGGTGGTTTGCGCTGTGTTTTGCGCACATAAAGGGCTGCTGAAAATAAGCGCAGCCACAATAAAATTTTTTTTCATGTTTTTGAAAAATTTTTAGTGACTGCTCCCGGAAAAAAAATAATGAAATATAAAAGCGGTTGGCGCCGTTACACTTCTGCTTTTCACCCGAAAGCGTAAAATGGTTTATTTCAAACTGGCAGGTCTTCTGGCTCTGTTCTTCTGTTATTGCCTTCCCCCGGTGTGGTGCACCAAAGTGGCTTTTTAATAACAGCTTTTTACGAACAATACAGCTACGGGGATAGCGCCGGACTTTCACCGGCTTCCCTTTTCATCCCGCCAGGGCAGGAACCAATTTGAGCCGCAAATGTAGGGTAGAAAAATTAACGTGCATACTTTTCTGTGGTGTTCATTGAGCTACCGTTATAAAAAGAAGTTTGTGTACACCGATGATGCGAATGACCCTTTTTTAAGTGTTTTGATTGATAGGACAATTGCCTGTGTAATAAAAAAAAGCAGCGCTAAAAAACACTGCTTTTAATTTTTTATAAAATTGAAATTACTGATTTTTCGCTTCCAGGTCAAGTTCAATATTTACTGTTTCAGATATGAATTTATCGCCTAAGGTTTTATCGTTGCCATAATTCATTTTCCACTGCGTACGGTCTATATTAAAATTCCCTTTTGCTTTTAACGTGTTGCCATCAAGATCTACCCGTGCAGGAAAAGAAATATTTTTAGTGTCTTCTTTTAAAGTAAAATTACCGCTGACGGTAAAGTTTGCTCCATCAACAATTGAGGCATCAGAACCGTTTGCAGTGTATGGTTCTACTTTAGTGATTTCAAATTTTGCAGTGCCAAATTTTTCTGCATCAAAAAAATCTCCGCTCAATAGGTGCGGGCGTAATTTGTTTTGAAACATGTCGCCTTCTTCTTCCATTTTTATGGAATTGATGTTTATTAAAAACTGTCCGCCGGTAAGCTTCCCATCGGCAATGGCCACTACGCCGTTAGATAGCCGAAAAGTTCCGGGATGGTTTTTACCTACTCCGTTACCGGTAAACCGTATTTTAGAAGTAGCGGTGTCCACGGTAAAAGTTTGTCCGGCTACAGCGGCGGCTGTTTGCTTTTCAGCAATAGTTGCTGTATCGCCTTTAGGTGCATCGGCACAGGCGGTAAACAGTAAGGCTGCGCCTAAAACGCCAGCAGTTAATAAACGAACTGATTTCATGAATAATTTTTTGAAGTGATGAAAAGTAAAGATAAGGAAGTATTCATTTAATGTTACAACATTGAAGTTTTATTGATTAAAGTACCCCTTTTTCAAGTCTTTTTTGGGAGTTGCTGTTAGCGTTTCATTCCAGGCATCATGCGGCCCATAGGCATTTTATTCATTTGTTTCATCATGTCGCGCATTTGGTCAAACTGTTTCATAAAAGCGTTTACTTCAGCTATTTCTTTTCCACTTCCTTTTGCTATTCTTTTTTTCCTGTTTCCATCAATATCATCTGGGTTTCCTCTTTCAAAAGGAGTCATTGAATTAATGATGGCTTCAATTCCTTTAAAAGCATCATCACTGATGTCGATATCTTTCATGGCTTTTCCTACGCCGGGTATCATGGCCATCAAATCTTTTAAGTTGCCCATTTTCTTAATCTGCTCCAATTGCTGTTTAAAATCAGCAAAGTCAAACTGGTTTTTGCGCATTTTCTTTTCCAGTCTGCGGGCTTCTACTTCATCAAACTGCTCCTGCGCACGTTCTACAAGCGTGGTAATATCGCCCATCCCTAAAATACGCTGCGCCATTCTTTCGGGATAAAACACATCGAGCGTTTCCATTTTTTCGCCGCTGCTAATAAACTTAATTGGTTTATTAACAGTGTATTTAATGGAAAGCGCAGCGCCACCGCGGGTGTCGCCATCTAACTTGGTTAAAACCACGCCCGAAAAGTCCAGCTGCTCATTAAAAGCTTTGGCTGTGTTTACCGCGTCTTGCCCCGTCATACTGTCCACTACAAACAAAATTTCCTGCGGGTTTACAGCTTCTTTTATAGCTGCGACTTCAGCCATCATGGCCTCGTCTATAGCCAGGCGGCCTGCGGTATCAATAATTACCACGTTTTTATTTCGGTTGCGCGCTTCCTTTACTGCGTTTAATGCAATCTCCACCGGACTTTTATTTTCCAGTTCAATATGCACCTCAATACCAATTTGCTCGCCCAAAACGCGCAATTGCTCCATAGCCGCAGGCCGGTAAACGTCGGCAGCCACTAACAGGGGCGAAAGCTTTTTTTGCTTTTTTAAATAATTTGCCAGCTTACCGCTGAAGGTGGTTTTACCGCTACCTTGCAAGCCAGCAATTAAAATAACTGCAGGTGCGCCTTTTGCGTTAAAGTCCGCAGCTTCGCCGCCCATCAACAACACCAGCTCGTCTTTTACAATTTTTATCATTAACTGGCCGGGGCTAATGGCATTGATTACTTTTTCGCCCGCGGCTTTATCTTTAATGATGTCGGTAAAATCTTTGGCTATTTTGTAGTTTACGTCGGCATCTACCAGCGCACGCCTGATGTCTTTTACGGTAGAAGCAATATTTAGTTCGGTAATTTTTGCTTCGCCTTTTAAATTCTTAAAGGCTCCTTCCAGCTTGTCTTGTAATGATTCGAACATGATTGCAGATTTAAGGATTTAAAATGGATTTCACGGATTGCTCAATTCGCAGATTTCTTTGAATTAATAAATCGTTTGTATTGCAGGCTTTGTTGCCCGGAATTCAGCAGAAGTCCCATTTTTATTTGAAAAACGTTCAAGTAATTTATTACCTGAGCAAAGTCTTTATTTGTTATTTCGCTTAGGGTTTTTAATTCCAGAAGAACTTTATCTTCAGCAATTAAATCTAATCTTCTTTTACCTAAAAAACTTCCTCTATAATAAATGTCTTTTTCAATTTCACATGTATAGATTAAAGCTCTTTTGTCAGGTTCAATAATTAGCGCTCTTTTATAAATGATTTCAGGAAAGCCACTCTCAAAGTGAGAATGAACCCGCATGGCACACCCAATAATTTTCTCTGTAATATCTTTATACAGAAGTTTACTCATTTGTGCAATCTATAAAAAAATCAATCAATGCCTGATTTTAGAAGAGTGAACCTTGATAGCGCACGCCGGTAATTTTGTGCGCACCATCTTTATACTATAGTTCACCTATCTGTGTATTCAGCCAAAATCTTTCTCATCTGTGATAAAAAAAAGAGCGAACATAATTCATGTTCACTCTAAACAATTCAGAACGCAAAGATAAGGGTTGGATGTATGATTTATGCGCCCAGATAGCTTCTTAACAAATGAGTTTTTGGGTTGGTTTGCAGTTTAGTAATGGCTTTGTCTTTTATTTGCCTAACACGCTCTCTGGTAAGGTTAAACCTTTCGCCAATGTCTTCTAAACTCAGCGGATGATCTACACCAATGCCAAAGAAATAGCAAACCACTTCTTTCTGGCGCTCGGTAAGTGTTTGTAACGACCGGTCAATTTCAATGTGAAGAGACTGGTTATGCTCTACTTCCGAATCGGTTTTTGCAGCATTGGTATTTACCAACACGTCCAAAAGGGTACCTTCTTCACCTTCGGAAAGTGGCGTATCCATGCTTACGTGGCGCGCGTTAATGCCTAATGAAGAAGTTACTTCTTCCAGGTCCATGTTTAGCAAATCGGCTAATTCTTCGGCCGAAGGCTCGCGTTCAAACTCCTGCTCTAACTGGCTAAATGCTTTTTGAATGCGGCTGGTTAGCCCTACTTTGTTTAGTGGCAAACGTACAATTCGAGCCTGCTCCGCAAGGGCCTGCAAAATGCTTTGACGGATCCACCAAACAGCATAGGAAATAAATTTAAAACCTTTGGTTTCGTCAAAACGTTGGGCAGATTTAATTAACCCCAGATTTCCTTCATTAATAAGGTCGGGGAGGGATAATCCCTGGTTTTGGTACTGTTTGGCTACCGAAACCACAAACCGAAGGTTTGCTTTGGTAAGCCGGTCCAGCGATTGCTGGCAGCCTTGTTTAATAGCGCGGGCTAAGCGTACTTCTTCTTCCGGCGTAATTAACTCTACCTTGCCAATTTCCTGCAGGTATTTTTCGAGGCTTTGAGATTCACGATTCGTAATCGACTTCGTGATCTTTAGTTGTCGCATGCTCATAGGATTGGTTTTTAAAATGGTTATTTATAGAATTTGGTTTATTTAAGTTGCTTTGGTTTTTCTTTTAAATGTCCATCACGGTTCTGGTTCGCTGCACCAGGTAACTGCCTAATGCTTCAACCAAATTAGTGGTTATTAAAATTTGAACAGAAGCTTTTTGGGCCAAATGCCCAAAAAAATAGCCCAAATACCCAAAAAGTGGTGTAAAAGGGGTTAAAAAATAGTTTGAAGAATAGATTTATTTTATATTATTGCAGCCACCGACAAGATTTAAAACCGTAAGATGAGTAAAAAGCAATTGTACACTTTGGAGTTCCCAATCAGATGTTCGCCCAATATTTTATTTGAGTTTTTATCAACTTCATCGGGCCTGCAGGAATGGTTTGCCGATAAAGTGGACGATCAGGACGGTATTTTTTATTTTTCGTGGAGCGGCTCCGAAGAAACAGCCGAAGTGGTGGAAAAAGAAGAAGATAAATTCATTCGCTTTCATTGGACTGGCGCGCCTAAAGACGAATACTTTGAATTTAGAATTGAAAGATCAGAAGTAACTAATCAAACCATTTTAGTAATTAACGACTTTGCCGATAAAAAAGAAATTAAAGATCAAACCCGCCTTTGGGATTTTCAGGTAAAAGATCTTTTTCATCGTTTAGGGGGTAATTAACGCCCAATAAACGCATAAAAAAATACCAGCTTTCTGCCATGTAGTTGGCTGCAAGCGGCGCTATTTGAAGCGGCCATTTTAGTGCAATTTTTATATGATGAAACCTGTTGCAAATGTCACTGAATTCCAGATTGCTTAAACTGCTGATCAAACAATAATTATCCTGCTCAAAATGATGTTGCCAGGCATCATCGCTAACGCCAACATAATACCCTTTTTCGGCAAAAAGAAGGTACCCTTTTTGGAGTGTTTTTACATTGTTTGCTTTTGTTTGTCCCGATAAAACAAGTGTGGAACTAAAGAAGTTGCCCCACCAAAACATAGATCGAATCATGGCTATATCGTTGGCGCTAAAACGTCGTGGATAATCAAGCACAAGGTAGGGCAGTCCTAAGTAATTTTCGCCGCGCGAAATTTTTGGCGGAAGCAAAAACAGTCCATCCGCGGTTTGCACCTGTTGCATTTGCTTCTGCGCTTCCAGTAGCACCAGTTTAATTTTTTCCAAAGCTTCGTTCTTCGTCAAAATAATGTTAGCATTATTGATAAGGTCCATCTCCGCACCCGAAAACTGTATTTTTGCCCCGTTCATTGCTTAAAAATATCAATAAACCATCAGTAATATTTTGTTTAAGAAGTTAGATAAATTAGTAATTAAAGCATTTATAGGTCCATTTATGGCCACTTTCTTTATTACGCTGATGGTGTTGGTAATGCAGTTTTTTTGGTTGTGGATAGATGATTTTGTGGGCAAAGGATTAAGTACCGGTGTAATATTGGAATTTATCTGGTATCAAAGCGCCGTATTGGTAACGCTTGCTTTGCCACTATCAGTACTGCTTTCGTCCCTAATGACGTTTGGTAATTTAGGCGAAAGCTACGAGTTGGTTGCAGTAAAAGCGGCTGGTATTTCGCTGCTACGTTTTATGCGACCGCTTTTTTTTGTGGTGCTGGGCATTTGTGGCATTGCGTTCTTATTTGGCAATTACATTATACCGGTGGCTACTTTAAAATCCAGAACGTTATTGGGAGATATTGTTTATGCAAAACCTGCATTCGATTTAAAAGAAGGCGTTTTTTACAACAGGCTTCCGGGCTTTGCCGTAAAAGTGGGCGAAAAAAAGAACGACAGCATTATTGAAAACATTATTATTTACGAGCAGGGCGGACAGTTGCAGGATAACTTTATTGTAGCTGCAAGTGGCGTGATGAGCGTATCGGAAAGTAAACGATTTTTGGAGTTTAATTTAAAAGATGGTTGGCGTTACCAGGAGCAGGGCACTGCCGGTTCTAACAATACAGAGTTTATTCGACTGGGATTTAAAGAATATAAAATGCAGATCGATCTGAGTTCACTAAACTTTCAGCGCACATCCGACAGTGCAGCGAATAAAAGCAACTTCCGGTTTTTAAGTATGAAGCAGTTAAATAAGTCGACCGATTCGATGAGCCGACATAACGCCCAAATACTCAGCCGCATTCACACCGAAATCTTTACTCCTTCAGCAACGTTTGCCGGCCTGCTTTCAAAAAGCTGGAAAGGCGCCGAACCGCTGCCCGATAGTATAAAAAGCTTCAATCAGCTAATACCCGATTCGCTACAGTCAATGGTACACCTGCGTGCACAAAACACTATTGCCGCTTCGCACACATCGAGTGAAGTTTTGCTGGCAGAATACCTTAGAGAAGAACGTGAATTACGCCGGTACAAAATGGAATGGCATCGAAAGCTTTCTTTATCACTTGCCTGCCTGGTTCTTTTTGGCATTGGCGCCCCGCTTGGTTCTATTATTAGAAAAGGAGGCGTAGGAAATTCTATGATTTCTGCCATTGTGTTTTTTATGCTGTTTTACTTTACAAGCAACACTGGCGAAAAGTTTGCTAAAGAAGGCGAATGGACTCCTTTTTTAGGCATGTGGCTGTCCACTTTTATTTTAGTTCCTGTTGGTATTTTTCTTACCTATAAAGCAGTGCACGATTCGCACCTATTCAACAAAGAATATTACGTTCGTCTTTGGCGAAAGCTTCCTTTCAGTGGCAGCGGTAAACGCCAAAATAAGATTGCGTAATTTTAAAAAAATTTTTTTATGGCACCTTCAAAATCGCGCCGCAACTTTATAGTGGATACTACTAAAGCCGGCTTAGGACTTTACGTAGGTTCAGCATTTTTATCTTCGTGCGCCAGCACAACTAAAATACGAACATCCGACAAATACCAAACCGGTTACAAGCAAGATCCGCTGCCTTATAGTTACGGCGCGTTAAGCGAAGCCATTGATGCCGAAACAATGGAAATACACTATACAAAACACGCTGCTTCGTATGCCGCAAACCTCACCGATGCAGCAAAGGCAGAGGGCGTGGATATGAGCAAGCCGGTAGAAGAAGTGCTACGCCGCATATCGAAATACTCAACAAAAATGCGCAATAATGGTGGCGGACATTATAACCACGAGTTATTTTGGAAGACTATGTCGCCAAATGGCGACGAGCGCCCAACCGGCAATGTAGCGGCAGCTATTGATCAGAGCTTTGGTTCTTTCGATGCTTTTAAAACGCAGTTTTCAGATGCGGGAAAAAATAGGTTTGGCAGTGGTTGGGCCTGGCTTTTGGTTGATGGAGATAGAAAGTTAAGGGTTACCTCTACTCCAAACCAGGATAATCCGCTGATGGATGTTGCCGATGTAAAAGGAGTTCCTTTATTGGGCTTAGACGTTTGGGAACACGCTTATTATTTGCGTTATCAAAACAAGCGCCCCGATTATATAGCCAACTGGTGGAAAGTGGTTAACTGGAAATATGTGCAGGACCGCTACCAGTCTGTTTTATAAAAAGCATAAATACCTGTTTTGAACCAAACCAGTAATAGTACTAAAAATCTGCGCCTGCAGAAAGGCATTGCTGTTGCTTCGTTTATATTGCTGCTGGTTAAGTTTGCTGCTTATTACATTACCCACTCTGTGTCGGTGTTAACCGATGCATTAGAAAGTATTGTAAATGTAGTGGCTGGTTTTATTGGTTTGTACAGCCTTTATATTGCGGCTAAACCAAAAGATATTAATCACCCGTACGGACACGGAAAAGCCGAGTTTCTTTCTGCTGCAGTAGAGGGAACGCTGGTGCTTTCGGCAGGCGCTATCATTATATACAGCGCTGTAAAAAACCTGCTGTTGCCACAGGCAATAACCGCTATTGATACCGGTATATATTTAATTGCAGCTACTGCAGTAGTTAACTGGCTGCTTGGGTTTGCAGCCTACAGGCAAGGAAAAAAAAGCGCTTCGATGGCACTTATTGCAAGTGGTAAACATTTACAAACCGATAGCTATTCGACATTTGCTATTATTGCCGGACTTATTTTAATAGCCCTTACACAATACATTTGGATTGACAGCGCAGTGGCTATTGGCTTTGGTTTTTTTATTATTTACACGGGTTATTCAATAATTAGAAGTTCGCTGGCCGGCATTATGGACGAAGCCGATATGGAACTGCTGGCAAAAATGGTGGAACTTTTAAACAACAACCGACGCGATAATTGGGTGGACCTTCATAACCTGCGGGTTATAAAATATGGTAACGTGTTGCATGTAGATTGCCATTTAACTGTACCCTGGTATTTAAATGTGGCCGAAGCGCATAACGAAGTAGATCATTTAGGTGCGTTGATACGGAAAAATTTTGGCGAGTCGCTGGAGTTGTTTGTACACTCCGATGATTGCCAGTATTTTCAATGCCATCTTTGCGATAAAGATGCCTGCCCTGTGCGGCAGCACGATTTTAAAAAAGAAATCATCTGGACCATGCAAAACGTGCTTGAAAATAAAAAGCATGGCTGGGAAGATGTAATAAAACAAACAGCAGATGAAAACAACAACAACATGGAAAAGCGGACACGCTTTTAACAGTAATCAGGGCAATGCAAAAATAGAAGTAGATGCGGCAGGAGGATTTAGTCCGAAAGCGCTTTTATTAACCGGCTTAGCCGCTTGCTCGGGTATAGACATTGTAGATATATTAGAAAAAATGCGGGTGCCGTTTGCCGGTTTAAATATAGAAGCAGAAGCAAACCAAACGGAAGAGCCGCCAAAAGTTTTTACGGATATTTTGTTAACGTATAGAGTAACTACCGCCGAAGAAAACCGGGATAAAGTGCTGAAAGCAATTGATCTTTCCTTAGAAAAATATTGCGGCGTAGCAGCCATGCTCGCAAAAAATTCGGCCATCCGCTACACGCTTTCCCTTGAAGCCGATAACGCCTAGCAAGTAGCATTACAGGCGAACAGGATGCTACTTTGGATTTTTTCAAAATAGAACGCTTCAGAATTTTACCTAAAGAAAGGAAAGCATATAAACCTAATAGACTTTAGCAGAAACATTTAATTTTGACTATCACTTGATTTTAAAGTACAACATCATGAGTTTACATTTGGGAGATGAAGCGCCGAATTTTAAGGCTACAACAACGGCAGGCGAAATAGATTTTTACGAATTTTTAGGCGATAGCTGGGGCGTTTTATTTTCGCACCCGGCCGATTATACACCGGTTTGCACTACAGAGTTAGGTAAAACTGCTTTACTGCAAGATGAGTTTAAAAAAAGAGGCGTAAAGGTTTTGGCCGTAAGTGTTGATCCCATTGACCAGCACCATGGCTGGGTAAACGACATTAATGAAACCCAAAACTGCACTGTCGACTTTCCCATTATTGCCGACGAAAACCGCGAGGTTGCCGGCTTGTACGATATGATTCATCCGGCCGCATCGGCAACAGCCACCGTTCGTTCGTTGTTTATAATTGGACCCGATAAAAAGGTAAAACTGATGATTGTTTACCCCGCATCTACCGGAAGAAACTTTTACGAAGTACTTCGCGTAATAGATTCGTTGCAGCTTACCGCTAACCATAGCGTGGCCACGCCAGCCGATTGGCAGCAGGGTCAGGATGTAATTGTGTCTACCGCTATCAGTACCGAAGATGCTGTAAAAAGGTTTCCAAAAGGGGTAACGGAAATCAAACCTTATTTGCGTTATACGCCGCAACCCGACCAACAAAATTAAACGCGGGAAATACCCCTTTTTTAAAGGTTTTTAATCAGTTTGATAAAGCTTATTTTACCTTAAAATTGCAAAACAGGCAGCAATTAATACGGGAGGGTTTGCCGTAATTTTTTATAAAGAGAACCGACCCCTTTTTCAAGTCTTTTATTTATTTTTTTGCAACTGTTGTAACAGCGCTTTTAAATCTTTCGGCAGCGATGCTTCGAGATTGTGACGCTCGCCATTAAGTGTAAAATTCAGCTTCCAGGAATGGAGCGCCAACCTGGATAAAATGGGTTTTTCGTCTTCTTCTTTTTGCGAAAGATTGTACCTTTTTTTTATAGAAGAAATGAGCACCGGTTTTCCATCGCCATACAGTGGATCGCAAACAATAGGGTTTCCGATAGATTTCATGTGTACCCGAATTTGATGCGTTCGGCCGGTGTGAATTTGAAACTGAACCAAGCTAAATAACCGGAAATTTTCCAGCACTTTATAATCTGTTACAGAAGCTTTGCCCCTTTTATTAATGGCCATCATACCCTTTTTTACAGGATGTTCTATTATGCCCCCATCAATTGTTCCCGATTCTGCAGCGGGTTTTCCAAGAACAAGACCGTGATAATATTTTTCTACTTCGCGCCCTTCAAATAGAAGAGAAAGCTGTTTGTGGGCTGTTTCGGTTTTGGCAAAAACCACCACGCCGCTTGTTTCTTTATCTAAGCGGTGCACAGTAAAAATATTTCCGTACTTATCTTTTAATAAATTCTTTAGGCCGTTTACGCCTTCGCGGTCTGGGATAGTTAATAAGCCCGAAGGTTTGTTAACAGCAACAAAATCATCATTCTCAAAAAAAATATAATCGTCAATTCTCATCCAATAAATTCAAGTGTAAAACAATTTCCAAATTCCTCAATTCTAAAGCCACCAAATACTTTCTATTTTTTACCTTTTTTAAAAAACTTCAAATCACGTACTTCCTTTTCGGCCAAAAATCGCCACTTGCCGCGCTCTACATTTTTTTTGGTCAGTCCGGCGAAAATTACCCGGTCAAGCCCTTTTACATCGTATTTTAAATGTTCAAAAATTCGGCGAACAATGCGGTTGCGCCCGCTGTGTATTTCAACGCCAATCTGACTTTTATCTTTGCTATCGGTATAGCCAAGCGAGTCTACTTTTGCCAGCCCGTCTTCTAACAAAACGCCGGCAATTATTGCATCAAAATCGGCTTTTGTTAAGGGTTTATCTAAAGTAACAGCATACACTTTTTTAATTTCGTTGCTTGGGTGCGTTAGTTTCTGCGTTAGTTCTCCGTCGTTGGTTAACAGCAATACGCCCGACGTGTTTCTATCTAAACGTCCTACAGGATACACCTTTTCTTTTGAAGCATTTTTTATTAGGTCAAGTACGGTTTTTCGGTTGCGTTCGTCGTCGGTAGTGGTAATATAATCTTTTGGTTTGTTTAATAAAATGTACACCAGGTCTTTTACCGGAACTGCTTTTTTCCCATTCACAACAACGGTATCTGTAGGTGCAATTTTTAATCCGGGCTCGGTAACAACCTGGTCATTCACTTTTACTTTTCCGCTTTTTATAACTGCCACAGCATCGCGCCGGGAGCAAAAGCCACTATGTGCAATGTATTTGTTTAAAGGCATTTGCGCCACTACCGCACGTGTAATGGTTGGGCGCTTTGGCGTCGGTTCTCCTTTGGTTCCTGCCGCGGGCACCGATCTTGCCTCCACGCGTTTGTTTTCAAAATACTCTTTTCGTTCGCGGGTGATTTTTTTCTTTTCCTGCCTGATTTCTTCTTTTAATGCAGCGCCACTTTTCTTTTTTACCGCAAACTTTTCAAACCCTGATTTCTTTTTCATCTTCTTGATTATTGCACAAAAGTAAAAAAGCCATGACGGATCACGGCTTTTCGTTTTATAGAATAGTTACTTTTAGTTTTTACGGTTTCTATACCCTTTACGGTCTTCCTTTATTTTGGATTGTTGGTCGGGAGTTAAAATAGCTTTCACTTCCATTTGTTGCGCCTGCATCAGGCTTTTTACTTTTTCTTTTCTTGCTTCTTCCGAAAGAGTGCCATCGTTTCGCACAGCCAATATTTTTGCTTTATATCCTTCACGAATGGTTTTGATTCTAGCTTGCTGGTCGGCAGATAAATTCAGATCTTTCATGTCCTGGTTTCTATTGTTACCAGACCCCTTTTTCATGCCTTTTTTTGCTCTTTCGTCCTTGTTGTCCCACTTATAATCAGCGCCGTTTTTATTCTTTTGGTCAAGCATTTTTGCTTTTTGCTCTGCCGTTAATACAGCCTGAATGTCGGCAACGTGCTGCTGTTGCAGTGCCTGGCGTTTTACTTTCGTTTGATCGGCAGAAAGGTTTTGAGTTCTTAAATCGGCCATCTGCTTGCGGTAGTTTTCATTTATGGTTTTTACCTTGTTTTGCTGGTCGGCAGAAAGATCGGCGCCTTTAAGAGCCATTTCAAAGCCGTTTCTTTTCTCTTTTCGGTCTTGTTTATTGCCCTGCTGCGCATTTGCCGCGCCAACAAACAATACAATTGCTAAAGCGGAGGTCAGTATTCTTTTCATATAAATTTATTTTTTTTAAATAGAACAGAATACAGACAGGCGAGAAATGGAGAAGTTTAAGGGCGTTCGGTTAATTAAGGTTAAAGCTTCGTGCCGCTGGTGGGCAATTTAGGTCGCTGGTTTTTTTTGTGCAGTATTATCTTAGGTTATAATTGTTGGAGTTGAAGATGCTTTTTGTTTCAGTATTAATTTTTGCACAATGTTCAATAGAATTACAGAATGATAAATGGTGCGACGCAACAGACGATCAATAGTAGCAGTACAGCCAGTTACATAATACAAAGCATGAAGTAAAAGATTACTTTAGAAAAAAAGCTTTTAAACCTAAGTTCCCACAACGGGAGATAGGGGGCGGTTTGCCAACTGGCCGCAAGCAGCATCAATATCCTTTCCGCGGCTGCGGCGCAGGTGCGCATTTACTTTATGTTTGCCCAAATAAGCCATAAACTCCTGCACTCTTTCGTCGGTAGGTTTTTCAAATTTGGCAAAGTCAATAGGGTTGTATTCAATTATGTTAACAAGATCGGCAGGTACCTGGCGGTAAATTTTTATCAGTTCATCAGCGTCTTTAATGCTGTCGTTAAAGTTGTTAAAAAGAATGTACTCAAACGTAATTTCGTTGCCTGTTTTTTTGTAAAAATAATTCAGTGCATCTATCAGCGATTGCAGGTTATTGCTTTCGTTGATGGGCATTATTTCGTTTCGTTTTTTATCGTTTGGCGCATGAAGCGAAAGCGCCAGTTTAAATTTTACGCCGTCATCGCCCAGCTGCCGAATGGCTTTTGCAACGCCGGCGGTAGAAACGGTAATGCGCTTCGGGCTCATGGCAAGTCCATCGGGAGCGGTAATGCGCTCAATGGCTTTTAGCACATTTTTATAATTCAGCAAAGGCTCGCCCATACCCATAAATACAATATTGCTTAATTTTTTTCCGTAGGTAACTTCGCACTGGCGGTTAATTAAAACAACTTCGTCGTAAATTTCATCATAATCTAAATTGCGCTTTCTGTCAATATAACCCGTAGCGCAAAACTTACAACTTAACGAGCAACCAATTTGAGATGAAACGCAGGCGGTAAACCGTTTGTCTGTAGGAATTAATACGCCTTCGCACAAGTGTCCTTCGTGCGTTTTAAAGCCGCTTTTTATAGTGCCATCTGCCGAAACTTGTGTAGCACTGAGCGTAATAGCCGGAAGAGAAAAATTTTCGCCCAATTTCTGGCGCAGGTCTTTGCTCAGGTTGGTCATATCGGCAAAAGATTGCGCTCCTTTTTGCCAAAGCCACTCCCAAACCTGTTTGGCGCGAAATCTTTTTTCGCCAAGTGTTTCGAAGTATTCTTCTAATTCAGCAAGAGAAAACTGCCTTATGTTTTTTACCCCCTTGCCTTTCAATGCACTAACGTTCATGCCGCAAAGATACTTTAATGCGTTTAGCAGATTCAGACGCAGGCTGTATCTTGCATTGCTTTTAACAGGTAGAAACGAAGATTGTTGGTTGTTGATAGTTAGTGGCAGTTCAGCACTTTACGGTTACCGATTTTAATCAACTAACAACCGATCGTCCAAATTGTTCATATGAGAAATGTTTATGTGATAGATGCGGTGCGTACACCCATTGGAAAATTAGGCGGTGCGTTAAGTGGTGTGCGGCCCGATGATTTGCTGGCGTACACCATTAAAGAGCTGCTGGCGCGCAATAAAAATGTGGATGTAACAGCCATTGAAGATGTAATTGCCGGCGCTGCCAACCAGGCCGGCGAAGACAATCGCAATGTGGCGCGGATGGCGGCTTTGCTGGCTGGTTTGCCCGCAAGTGTTCCTGGAAATACAGTTAACCGTTTGTGCGCTTCCGGTCTTCAGGCCATTATGGATGGCGCCCGACAAATACAATGTAACGATGCCGAGATAATTATTGCCTGCGGTGTAGAAAGCATGACCCGTGCGCCTTTTGTGATGGCTAAGGCAACAACTCCTTTTCAGCGCACCGCGGAAGTGTACGACACTACTTTGGGATGGCGCTTTGTAAACAGCAAATTAAAGGACGCGCATTACCCATATAGCATGGGCGAAACAGCAGAAAACGTAGCCAATAAATGGAACATAACAAGAGAACAACAGGACAACTTTGCCTTTCGATCGCAGGAAAAATATTTTGCGGCGCTGGAAGCCGGGATATGGAACGATGAAATGATTGAAGTGGAGGTGGAAGGGGAAAAAGGCTTAAAAAAGGGGTTTGGCGTAGATGAACATCCGCGAAAATCATCGCTGGAGAAGCTGGCTTCTTTACGTCCCGCTTTTTCCAAAGACGGAACGGTAACGGCCGGAAATGCAGCAGGGCTAAACGATGGCGCCGCAGCCATGTTGCTGGCCAGCGAAGACGCCGTAATAAAATATGGGTTAAAGCCCATTGCAAAAGTTATCTCCATGGCGGTTGCTGGTGTTGATCCTTCCATTATGGGTATTGGGCCGGTGCCGGCTACTCTAAAGGCATTAAAAAGGGCTGCTCTTACTGTTTCAGATTTAGGACTGGTAGAACTGAACGAAGCCTTTGCTTCTCAATCGCTGGCCTGCATTCAGGATTTGGAGCTGGATGAAAGTAAGGTAAACATCAGCGGTGGCGCCATTGCGCTTGGGCATCCTTTAGGTTGCAGCGGTGTACGCATTGCTACAACGCTGGTGCATGCAATGAAACGAAACAACATAAAATACGGCCTCGCTTCCATGTGTGTTGGCGTTGGTCAGGGAGCAAGCATTATTTTTGAAGGAGTAACCCAATGACACGCATAATTTTAGCAATACTTATTACAGTTGCCTCTTCCTGCACCCTTTTTAATGGGTTTAGAAAACAAACCTTTACTGAAGGGGATGGTAATTCTTTTAAAATACTTGTTCCAAAAGGATGGAGCAACGTAGCGGTAAACAGGGAAGCGGATGGAACCTTTGAAAAAGTGTACCGCTATTCAAACGGAACTTCTTTTTACGTTTCCAATACGGACAAGCCTTTTACCCCGAACAAAATTATTGATACGGCGCGGCACATTCCTTTACAAAGCCCAACTGGTGGGCTCATCTACAAAGGCGTTATGCCAGGGCTGTTGTACTGGCGCGAAATACAGCAAAACAACTTCCGTTTTGGATATCGGAATGTACCTGTTGAACTGGAAAGCCGCTTTGATTCGGCGGTAAATTATTCGGCGCTGATGAAGGAAAATTAAACAGATTCGTAGATGAATTGCGATGACCCTTACGACTTTAAAGAACATTTACATCGATATGCTGTTTGGACAGCTGCCCGTGCGCAGCGAGCCTTTGCTACTACCGCATTTATTAAAGAAGCAATTGAAAAAGTTAACTTGAAAGAAGAAGCTTTTAAGTTAACTCACGATTGCAATACACATGAATTCGATGGTTGGCATTCTGAAATGTGTAATCAGCTGGTCACTGTTTTGAATAGGTTACAGGAAGAACGAAAGACAATAGAAGTTTATAAGTATAAAACAGAATCTGAGATTGAGTTCGGCAGAGCAGCGAAAATCGTGAACATCTATTTAAAAACAGCGCTTGTTATTCCAAATTGTAAGTCTTCCACACCTCTTATAAATAATATTCATCCGCCTATTGATGCTATCTTATTGAAAGGTCTTGTTGAAAATGAAACTCTAGAAAAATCTTGCTGTGTTCCGTGGACAAAAATGAAAAAGGAAAAATATATCGAGATAATAAATCAAATCAGAAGTAGATATTCTATTCTATGGATGGCGGAACATTGCTGGAAACCCGAACAAGAAAAGGATAAAAATATTTCAAAAGGTGCAACCACAAATATATAAGGACGCACTGCTGGAAGCTATTCAAATTTTAGCTAAAACTGAAATCGAGTTATTTACTGCAATGGTAAATTTAGCGTTCAGTGGAGAATATGCCGAAATATCAAGCTTTCATCGGGAAGGAGAAGTTCTGGATATGGAGTTGGCAATGTTTGAAGAAACCGGAGATGTGAACGTAAACCACTTTTCAACTCTTGTCAAACAAATGACAGGCATAAGAATTACTTTGATGAATCTGAATGCAATAAATGAAGATGAAATTGAAATCTAAAAAGAAAACTTATCCAATTCCATAAAAGAAACCACCTTCTGCTCGCCCGAAACAATATTTTTTACCACACACATCCGCTCTTCTAATTCTTTGCTGCCAATAATTACCACAAACGGAATGTTCTTTTTTTCGGCGTATTTAAACTGCTTCTCCATTTTTGCAGGCTCGTGAAAAATCTCGGATGCTACCCCTTTTTTGCGTGTTTCTTGCAGTAAATGATATGCTTCTTTTGCTTCCTGGGTGCCAAGGTTGAAAAACAAAACTTTGGTGCCCGCCACAATATTTTCGGGAAACAAATTAAGTTCTTCCAGTACATCGTAAATGCGGTCAACACCAAAAGAAATACCAACGCCGGGAATGTTGGGCACACCAAATAAGCCCGTAAGATCATCGTATCGGCCGCCGCCGCCAATAGAGCCAATTTTCACTTCACCTGGGGCTTTTGCTTCAAAGATAATTCCGGTGTAATAATTCAATCCGCGGGCTAACGTAAAATCAATGTTTAGTGGTGAAGGGTTAGTGTTAAACTGTGAATTGGCGTATACAAATTCCAGTTCTTCTATGCCCTTTTTGCCGCTTTCGGAATGGTTCAAAAGCTGTTTTATACGTGCCAGCTTTTCTTCGTTGCTTCCGGTTATAGATAAGTAGCTTTCAACAACTGCAATCTCCCTTTCCTTTAAACCCCTGGTAATTAATTCTTCCTTTACTTTATCCAATCCAATTTTATCCAGCTTATCAATAGCAATGGTAATGTCCATCAGCCTTTCGGCGCCGCCGCTTATTTCGGCTAACGCAAATAATACTTTGCGTGAGTTAATGTGCAATTGAAAACGAGCCATTCCTAACCTAGTAAAAACCTCATTATAAATCTGTACAAACTCCAGTTCATTAATTAACGAATTGCTTCCAACAATATCAGCATCGCATTGATAAAATTCGCGGTAGCGGCCGCGTTGTGGCCGGTCGGCACGCCAAACGGGTTGCATTTGGTAGCGTTTATACGGAAACGATAGTTGCCCGTGGTTCATGGCCACAAATCGTGCAAACGGAATGGTAAGGTCGTATCTTAATGCCCGCTCGGTTAAAGCTTTTGTGCTTTTTCCTTCTAAGGCCTTTTTAAAACCTTCTGTAACGCTCTCGTGTTTTGAAGGATTATCAAGCCCGTTATTTAAAACTTTAAAAATCAGTTTATCGCCTTCTTCGCCATATTTCCCCATTAAGGTTTCCAGGTTTTCCATGGCCGGTGTTTCCAGCGGTTGAAAGCCATACAATTCAAATACTACGCGGATTGTATTAAAAATGTATTGTCGCTTTCGTACTACATCGGCTCCAAAATCGCGGGTGCCTTGCGGGAGAGAAGGTTTCATAATTAGCGCAAAAGTAAAAGTAAATTTTGTGGCCCTTATTTGCTCACCGTTTCTGTTGTGTAGTTGCTGATAATAGCATCGCAGGTTTCATCAATCAATTGATAAACCTCGTGAAAACCAGGTTCGGTTCCATACCAGGGATCGGGTACCGAACGATGTTGGTCTGGATGTAATTCGTTTAAAAAAAAGCTGGTCTTTTCAGGGTTCCAGTTCTCTTTTCCAATGCGTTTCATTTCATCTATCACATCATCAGCCATTGCGTACAATTTATCGTAGCGGTTAAAATCTTCTTTTACAAATTGCCTTGCACGCAAGTGGCAAATATCAATTCCATTTTGCTTTGCAACTTTTTGCGAAAGTGCATGCGGCGCTTCGCCAATATGAAAACCGTTTGTGCCGGCGCTTTCCACCTGCCAGTTCAATCCTGCGCCTTTTGCTTTGTGTTGCAACAAGGCTTCGGCCAGCGGGCTTCGGCAAATGTTTCCCAAACACACCATCAATATCTTCATAATCAAATTTAAAATGCAAAAATAAGTATGCTATAAATGTACGGTAATGGTTTATGGAAAAGCTTTGTTGCAGCATCTTAACTAAAACAAAATTTATGACCAACAAAGAAATTCTACAATCAAATTTTTTGGATATTTTGTTTGAAAACAGAAACAAAGAATATGGCGCTTACACCTTGCGTAAGTATTATGCCAATCGTCTTGCGGTTGCAGCAGGCATTGCAATGAGTTCAGTGGTTTTGCTATTGGTATGGTGCATTCAAAACGGTACTAATTCAAATACTTCATTTCTATTAAAAGAAGATGATGGCGTTATGCTAACCGTAGTAAACCTACCCAAACCCGAACTGCCAAAAGTTCCGAAAGTGCCGGTAAAACAGGCAGCAAAGGTGGCTTCCATCGCCAATACAAACATTGAAATTGTAAAAGATGCGCCGCAAACCACAGTGCCAACAATGGAACAATTGTCGGAAAATATTTGGATCAGTTC
>JBBSRB010000052.1:0-18911 GCA_038243445.1 Chitinophagales bacterium
GTTTTGTAACGTGGTGACTATCGGTTCTTTCTTCTTCAATTGTTTGCACATCGGGGAAATCGCGGTAAATAGTTTCGTTTAAATCTTTTATAAAACTAATAGCTTCTAAATTTCCGTTGCCGCCAAATTCGTTTAGCTCCCACTCCCCTTCTTTGCGCGAATAATCGAGTTTTAGCATAGATGAAACAGCATCTACCCGAATTCCATCTATATGAAAAAGATCGAACCAAAAACGGGCACTGCTAATTAAAAACGATTTGACCTCTCCCCTTTTATAATTGAAAATATAGGAATTCCAATCGGGATGAAAACCTTTGCGCATGTCGGCGTATTCGTAAGTGTGTGTTCCGTCAAAAAGAAAAAGTCCATGAGCATCGTAAGGAAAATGAGAAGGCACCCAATCTAAAATAACACCAATACCCGCAAGATGAAATTCATCAATGAGGTGCATTAATCCTTCGGGCTTTCCAAACCGCGAAGTGGGCGCAAAAAAGCCGGTGCATTGGTAACCCCAGCTTCCATCGAAAGGATGTTCCATTACCGGCATTAATTCAACATGTGTAAAACCCATTTCAACAACGTAAGGCACCAGTTTTTTTGCAATTTCTTTGTAGGTATTGTAGGTTTCTTCGTTTGTTCCATCGGGTCGCATCCAACTGGCCAAGTGCACTTCATATACGCTCCAGGGTGCAGTTAATGCGTTTGAATTTTTGCGGGTTTTCATCCATTTTTCATCTTTCCAAACGTAATCAAAGGTCCAGGTAATGGAAGATGTGGCTGGCCGCTTTTCCCAATAATGGGCAAACGGATCGCCTTTTTCGGTTATCCGATTTTGAAAACCGGTAATGTGATACTTGTACAGTTCGTCATTTTTTACCTGGGGAATAAATCCTTCCCAGATGCCGCTTTTGTCAAGCCGTGGAAACAATATGTGTGTGTTTTTGTTCCAATTATTAAACGAACCAATTACTGAAACTTTGGTTGCGTTTGGCGCCCACACTGCAAAGTAAAACCCTTCTTTGCCAAGTACGGTTAGCTGCTTAGAACCAAACTTTTTATAAAGGGTGTAATGCGTTCCGGCGCCGAACGTTTCTATATCATCAGTATAAAAAATAGAATAATTCCACACCGGTTTAGAACTGTCGATGAAATTTTCATCTTCGTAACGGGTGGCTTTTTTAACCGCTGCAATAGCTGCAATTTCTTTGTTGGAACGTTCTTTTTTTTCGCTCATTATTTATGAGTGGATTTTGTGATGCTTTTTTGTATTGATTTGTCGCGAACGCGATTGTAGCCTTACATAAGCTATAGCTTAAAGTTACAATTCATTGTTTTGCAAGAAATAAAAAAAATGTCGGTGCAGTCGTAATGAAAATGGAGAGTTAATTATTTGGCGACTGAGGTGAATATGCGGGCAAGTTGATAATGTAATTGGGCTAATGTGTGGTTACTTCCATAACCCAAATTGTTTGAGCAGGAACGTCCCATTTTTCAGTAACATTTCTTTTTGAATTATTTATAACATCTACTATTTGGTGCGCGCCATTTAATCTTTCTGCAAACCGCTGAGGATCAATAATTCGTTCTTCTTTCGCTGTGTTCATTACTACCATTATTGTTTGATTTTTATCGTACCTGAAGTAAGTATAAACACCATCCTCAGGCACAAATTGCATAAGCTTGCCGGTTTTTAATGCAGAAGACGTTTTACGAAAATTGGCAAGTTCTTTTACATAGTTGAAAATGGAATTTTCGTGCGGCGTTCTTCCCGCCGCAACAAATTTATTAACCGAATCTCCTGCCCATCCGCCCATAAAATCCATACGCACCAAACCGTCAGGGTTTGCAAAGCCTTTCATGCCAATTTCTGCACCGTAATACCATTGCGGTGTGCCTCGGCTTGTAAGCAGCCAGCCAATGCTCATTTTATATTTTGCCATGTCTTCACCAATGGTAGAATAAAAACGGCTCAGGTCATGGTTATCTATAAAAACTACATTTTGCGTCGGGTCTTTATATACAAAATCCTGCGCCAGTGTAGTGTACAATTTATTTACGCCTTCGTTCCAGCCAAAGTCTTTTGTCATTGCATCTTGTATGCCCCAAAGCGTTTGAAAATCGGTTACGCCTGGCTGATTGCTTTTGTACGGAATAGCGTAGTTGTTGCGCACAAAATAGCTTTGATTAATTACACCATGCACCCAGGTTTCGCCAAAAATAGTAAGCTTTGGGTATTCATCTAAAAGGGCTTTGTTGCACCGGTTCATAAAATCTAAATCGTTGTACGCATAGGTATCAATGCGCCAGCCGTCAATGCCGTATTCTTCTACTGTCCACAACGCATGTTGAATTAAAAAATTGGCCACGTACGGATTGTTCTGATTTAAGTCGGGCATCGAAGGCACAAACCAGCCATCGCTCATTTTCTTTTTGTCTGATGCACTTGCATACGGATCGAAAAGCACCTGGTCTTTATAGGTAGTATTGGTGTACGTTGGCCATTGGTGCAACCAATCTTTTGTGGGTTGATCGAGTACAAACCAATGCTCTAAACCTACGTGGTTGTACACTGCATCTTGCACCATTTTTAACCCGCGACGGTGCATTTCGTCTATTAAACGTTTGTAGGCCGAATCCCCACCTAAACGCGGATCTACTTTATAATGATTTGTAAAGGCATAGCCGTGATAAGACGTTTTCGGCATATCATTTTCGATAACGGGATTAAGCCAAAGAGCGGTAACGCCGAGTTCCTGCAAGTAATCAAGATGATTAATAATACCTTGTAAATCGCCGCCATGTCGGTAATACATAGAGTCGCGGCTGAACGTTTTATCTTTCATGCCCTCTACGTTGTCGTTTGATGGATCGCCGTTCGAAAACCGGTCGGGCATAATGAGGTACATAAAATCGGCAGATGTAACGCCTTGTGCAAAAGTGGTTCCATTACCTTGCCGACGAGATTTTAAGATAAACGGAATAACACCAGAGCCGCTCTTGTTTTTTAAAAATATGTTTATAGTACCGGGCTTTGCTGCTGTTGAAATAACCAGATCAAGAAAAACATAATTTTTATTGTCTGCCTTATTTGTTTTTACAAGTTTTACTCCTGGGTAATTTATGGTAAAAGTATTTTCTGAAATGTTTAAACCATGAATCATTAATTGCAGCTTTGGGTTTTTCATGCCTACCCACCAGTTAGATGGATAAACGCCATCTACCTTATACTCGTTTGCAAAAGC
This sequence comes from Chitinophagales bacterium, assembly GCA_038243445.1. Lineage (GTDB taxonomy): Bacteria > Bacteroidota > Bacteroidia > Chitinophagales > Chitinophagaceae > Flavisolibacter. The sequence continues at coordinate 3,243 of JBBSRB010000052.1, forward strand.
TGTAACGCAAGTAGCAACGAGCAGAATAACAAAAAACGTTCTTTTCATATATTTTTCATAATTAGTAATGTACACAGCCATGCATAATATATCTGACCCTTTTTTAAAGGTTTTTATACCGATCGGTTTTCTTCAATTTTCAGGCTTTCGGCAGTTGGACTTTGAGTGCTTTTAACCGTTCCTTCTTTTATAAAAAAGTAGCAAAGGACAGCGGCCAATATCATTAACACACCGCCAATTTGCACCGCTGCCATCCGATCGTTATCTAAAAGGTTGCTCATTATCCAGCCAAAAAAAAGTGAGGCTAAAATTTCAGGCAACACAATAAAAAAGTTGAAAATGCCCATGTACACGCCAATCTTGTTTGGCGGCAAACTGGGTGCAAGCATGGCGTAAGGCATAGATAAAATGCTGGCCCAGGCAATGCCTACACCTGTCATAGAAGCATACAACATATATTTATTGGTTACAAATGCCACGCTTATTAAACCAAGTGCGCCGGCAAATAAACATACCGAATGGGTTAGCTTTCTACCAAGTTTTGTAGCAATTGCCGGAAGTATAAAAGCAAAACCAAATGTAATTACATTATAAAATGCAAGCGTTAAACCGGCAAAGTCGCGCCCGTTTCCAAATGCAGGATCAGTATCGGAAGTAGCGCCAAAAATATTATACGCCACTGCAGTGGAATAATAAAACCACATTAAAAATAATCCCGGCCATGTAAAAAACTGAACCAGGGCTATGGCTTTCATTTTGGGAGGCATGTTGGCAATGGCATTAAAAATTTCTTTTGCCCCGCCAGCAAACCCCTTTTTCGAATCTTTTTCAACGTCTGCCAATTCCTGGCTTGTAGGTGGATATTCTTTTGTACTAAACACAGTGTATAGCACGGCTGATAAAAAGAAAAAGCCACCCACATAAAAAGAAAACTTTACGTTATCGGGAATTATTCCTTTGGCTGCCGTGTTTTCTAAGAGAAACCAGTTGCGCATAATCCAAGGAAGTGCCGATGCGATGCTGCCGCCTAATCCAATCATTAAACTTTGCATTACAAATCCTTTGTTCAATTGACTGTCGGGTAACTTGTCGGCCACAAAAGCTCTGAAAGGCTCCATCGCCACATTGCCAAACGTATCCAGCACCCACAACAAACCGGCTGCCATCCAAAGCACGGGGCTGTGCGGCATAAACAACAAAGCAATGGAACTAACTAATGCACCAACAAAAAAGTAAGGGCGACGGCGGCCCCATTTTGGGTGCCAAGTGCGATCGCTTAAGTAACCAATAATGGGCTGCACCAATAGCCCGGTAAGTGGCGCAGCTAAAAAAAGGAGTGGGATTTCATCGGGGTTGGCACCCAGGCTTTCATAAATTGGGCCCATGTTTGCCCGTTGCAAATCCCAGCCAAACTGGATTCCAAAAAAGCCAACGCTCATGTTAATAATTTGCGAGAGGCTGAGCTTTGGTTTTATTGCGGAAGAAGTATCCATAAGCAATCGATGGGTTTGATTGCCGGAAGATAAAACAGAAAATCTAATAATGTGTGTTTGCTACACAGTGATTTTTTAGAACTGAATAAAATGTTATTATCTAAATACCAATAGTAAAACCATTAGGTAAAACCGATCGTTTTTTCACCACTACAATGCCATCTTTTATACTGTACAACGGGTGCTCGGTATCGGGCAAATGAGTGCCGCCCATAATGCGAACGTTATCGCCAATGCGGCAATCTTTATCAATAATTGCGTTTTGAATATGACAACCGGCGCCAATACCCAGAAGCGGAAGTCCTATCTCCTGATCCGTTTTTATATCTTGCAGCGTTTCAAAATAATCGTTACCCATTAAGTAGGTACAAATTAAAACAGAGTTGTGTCCTACCCGCGAACGAATACCAATAATAGAACTTTCTATCCGCGAAGCATTGATGATGGAACCTTCGGCTACCAAAGTTTTTTCCAAATGAGTACTGCCAATTTTCGCTGGTGGCAACATGCGGGCACGCGTATAAATAGGGTTTGTATTATCAAACAAATTAAAATCGGGCAGGTCTTTGGTTAAGGCCAAATTAGCATCAAAAAAAGCACGGATGTTTCCAATATCTTCCCAATAACCATCGTACTGGTAAGAGGCCACTTTGTATTTGTCAATTGATTCGGGAATGATTTCTTTACCAAAATCAGTTGCGTCCTTCTTTTCGTTTTGAAGCAGTTCGAAAAGCAACTTTCGGTTAAAAATATAAATGCCCATGGAGGCCAAATAAATTCTTCCTTTGTTATGCATTTCTTCTCCGGTATCGCTCACCCAGTTTTCGCGGCCGGTTTTTGGTTTTTCAGTAAAAGATGTAATGTAACCGCCTTCTGTTTTTAAAATGCCAAAGTCGGGCGCTTCCCTGTCGGTAACGGGGATGGTCGCAATCGTAATATCTGCCCCCTTTTCCTTATGTTCCTGCAACATAGTAACAAAATCTATTTGATATAACTGGTCGCCGGAAAGAATTAACACATACTCGCAGGGGAAAGGTTCAATATGGCGCAAGCCCTGGCGCACTGCATCGGCAGTTCCCTGAAACCAGGTTGGGTTATCGGGGGTTTGTTCAGCGGCCAATATATCTACAAATGCATGACTAAAGGCGCTGAAATGATACGTGTTTTTTATGTGCCGGTTGAGCGATGCGGAGTTGTACATGGTGAGTACAAACATGCGCCCAATGCCCGAATTTAAGCAGTTGGAAATAGGAATATCTACCAGCCGGTACTTTCCTGCAATGGGCACTGCCGGCTTTGAGCGATTTGCTGTTAACGGAAATAAACGCGTTCCTGCTCCGCCGCCTAATATTACTGAAATCATCTCTTTCATAAATTCAATTTTAGTGAACCGGTTTTATGTATGTTACCGGCTAAAGTAATTCTTATCAACATGTGTTGCGTCGCACACTTGTACAATTTGTAATTCTATTATGCAAAAACTCAACCATGCAAAATGGATTCGAACATGCAAAAAAGGGGTACCCTTTTTTGCATGTTTTGCGTTGTACGCAGCATTGCCCTGCAGATGCTTAATTTTTTTTGCGGTGCTATATTTGTTTGTTGCTGTTTTACGCTGCTTCATAGAATTACCGGCAGTTGAACGGAGCGTCGCAAGCAAAGCTTCATAGTAGCAATGCAGTTTGCTACAAATTTATTGCAGGCTTTTATATAAGTTTATATATTCCTGCGCCGATGCATCCCATGAATGATCGATGCCCATCATGTACGTTCGCATCCAATTATGTAAATCTTTTTTATTGTTGTATAAATCTATTGCCCGGCCAACAGAATAGGTAATATCATCCACCGTAGCATTATTAAACCGGATGCCATAACCCTGCCAATCGCCAAAATCTTTTACGGTATCTTTCAATCCGCCGGTGCTGCGCACCATGGGCACCGTTCCATACCGCAAAGCATACATCTGGTTTAAGCCGCAAGGTTCTACCCTGCTGGGCATTAGCAAAAAATCAGCACCGGCATACAGCATGTGGCTTAACCCTTCGTTGTAACCAATATAGCTGTTTACATAACCTTTTAGCTGCCTGCTTAGTCCGTCTAATTTATCTTCCACCTGCTCGTCGCCGGAGCCCAATACTAAAAAGTTTGCAGCGCCGGAGTGCTGGTAAATAGAAGACCGGATAGCATCGGGTAAAATGTCGGCTGCTTTTTCGCCAACCAGGCGTCCAATAAAAGAAATCAGGGGTTTATCTGGATCGAGGCCGAACTGTGCACAGAGTTCTTTTTTATTTTTTCGTTTTCCTTCTTTTACCAGGTGATCATCGTAATTCTTCAGCAGAAAATTGTCTTTTGATGGGTTCCAAACTTCTGCATCTATGCCGTTTAAAATACCCGTGCTTTTTCGCCACTCGGCCGCAAGCAAATTTTCTATTCCGTTGGCTGCATGTTTTAATTCTTCCATGTAACTGGGACTAACAGTGGTTACCCGCCAGGCGCATTTTATTGCACAAGCCAGTGGGTTTATCATCCCTTTCCAGTCGAGCAACCCCCATTTCCACGTGTCGTAAGCCGGAATTAAGTTGTGCTTGCTCCAATCCATCCAGCCCTGATATTGTGCGTTGTGAATAGTGAAAATGGTAGGTACTGATTGGAGGTGCTGAAACGCCATGCAGTACTTAATCATAAAGGGAATTAGCCCTGTATGATGATCGTGGCAATGAAGGACGTCGGGTTTGTAAGTCCATTTCGAAATCCAATCACACACCGCTATTTGAAAGGCCAGAAAGCGTTCGGTATCATCCTCGTACCCATAAATATTTTCGCGGTCAAGCAAACCATTAATATCTATCAGGTACAAATCAAAGCCAAGCTTGCCTGTTTTTTCTTTTATTACGGCGTACTTAAATGTTTGAGCACCCAATTGTTGATAACCTTCGTGCACCAACTCCCAATTGTTTTGATATAAAAATTTGGTGCGGTACATGGGCATCACCACTTTAGCAGTAGCGCCTAGTTCGTTTTGATATTTGGGCAACGCACCCACTACGTCTCCAAGCCCGCCCGCCTTTGCCACCGGGTAACATTCTGCCGACACATGAATTATTTCCATACAATTTCCTCCCTTAAACATTCAAATTAGCAAGGATTTATTGTTCTGCCAAACCAGAATGTAAGAACACAATAAACAAGTTATCTACACAAGCAAATACAATTGTATTGCTATTGAACTTTTCTGTTTATTTTGAGCAACCTTTTACCAACAAAAACAAATTAGCTTATGGCAACTGCAAGCAGTTCAGGCATACCAAAACGGTCTTCTTCTTTAACCGGACCAATTGCTACAAACTATGGCGCTTTAACTACATTAGTTTCAGTTTTTTTCTTTTGGGGTTTTATCGCTGCGGGCAACTCCGTATTTATACCTTTTTGCAAGCATTATTTTAATCTCGACCAGTTTCAAAGCCAGCTTATTGACTTTGCTTTTTACCTTGCTTATTATTTGGGAGCGCTTGGTTTGTTTGCCTATGGTGCCTTTGGCGGAAACGACCTGGTGGGTAAATGGGGTTACAAAAAAAGCATAATCTATGGTTTGCTCTTTTCTGCACTTGGCGCTATAGCAATGATTATTGCTGTAAATGGGAACACTTTTGCAGGAATGCTATTTGGCTTGTTTGTCGTTGCTCTTGGTTTTTCGTTGCAGCAAACTGCAGCGCAGCCTTTTGCCATTACCCTCGGCGACCCAGCTACAGGAACCAGCCGTGTAAACCTGGGCGGCGGTATCAATTCGTTTGGAACAACCATTGGCCCTATTGTGGTAGCGTTTGCTTTGTTTGGCACTACAGCAGCTATCACCGACGAAAAAATTCAGTCGCTCAGCTTAAGCAAAGTCATTGTGCTTTATTCTTTTGTGGGCGCATTGTTTGTTGCAGCCGCAGCCCTTTTCTTCTTTTCCAAAAAGGTACCAGCGGGTATTTCTCCCGAAAAAACAGAAAAGGCAAATAAAGCATTATACGTTTTGCTAATGATTACCGGGCTGCTCATTATTATGTTTGTGCCCGTTTTTAATAGTTATAAAATAGATGCAGCCACTTTAAGCGATGTGGAAAAACACGAGCTGGAAACCTACCGGATGAAGTGGTTGCTCGGCGCTCTTTTAGTAGTTATTGGCGGCTTACTTCTTTCGAATAGAAGCGCCAGGAAAAAACCCGAAGGCTGGGGCGCCATGCAATACCCGCAGTTAGTACTTGGCATGCTTGCCATTTTTGTATATGTAGGCGTAGAGGTGACAATTGGTAGTAACCTGGCAGAACTATTAAAACAACCTGCTTTCGGTGGTTACCAATCTTCGCAGGTAGCGCCTTTTATTTCTATGTATTGGGGCAGCTTAATGATTGGTCGCTGGGCGGGCGCCATTTCTGCTTTCAACGTAAAAGGTTCTGCAAAAAGCACCTTGTTGGTAGTTGTTCCAATAGTTGCTTTCGGAGTTATTATTGCTGCAAACTCAATTGCGCAATACGATATGCGACCGCTTTATTATTATGGATTGTTGGTGCTGGTGCAAATAGCTGCCTTCTTTTTTAGCCGCGATAAACCTTCGCGCACACTCCTTATCTTTAGCTTATTGGGCCTTTCGGCAATGATCGTCGGTATTATGTCAACAGGTATGGTGGCAGTATACGCATTTTTAAGCGGCGGTCTTTTTTGCTCAATTATGTGGCCGGCTATCTTTACGTTAGCTGTTACTGGTTTGGGGAAATACACCACGCAGGGCTCTGCATTTTTAATTATGATGATTCTGGGCGGCGGTATTATACCGCCTATTCAAGGTAAGCTGGCCGACTATCTTCAATCTGGTTCTTCGGTTCAGGGCTACGGCATTCACCAATCGTATTGGGTTGCGGTGCTTTGCTTTGCCTATCTTGCCTTTTTTGCATTTGCCGTTAAAGGTATTCTTAGAAAGCAAGGTGTTGATTACGAAAGTGCCGATACCGACGCGGAAGCACTTGCAAATAATCCTGAAGCAGGCCTCATCGACGTTGATATCCGAACCAAATAAAAAACATGTAAAAAAGGGTACTATGGATCTATCGAAAGAACTGGCAATTGGTATAGATATTGGCGGCACCAACACCAAATGGGGTTTGGTAAACCACAGGGGCAGCATTATTGAAAAAGGAGAAATTAAAACAGATGCTTACCCAACTATTGAGTCATTCATTGATGGCTTGCACCATACATTAAATCATTTGGTAAACGACGGCACTGGTAGAAGTAAGGTGCGCGGCATTGGCGTAGGTGCGCCTAATGGAAACTTTTACACCGGCTCTATAGATTATGCACCTAATCTGCATTGGAAAGGAGTTATCCCACTTGCAAAACTCATGACCGAAAAGTTTGGGCTGTCGTGCTCGCTGACAAATGATGCAAACGCCGCTGCTGTTGGCGAAATGATGTATGGCGCTGCAAGAGGAATGAAAGATTTTATAATGATTACGCTAGGCACGGGCGTAGGCAGCGGCATTGTGGCAAACGGGCATATCATATACGGGCACGATGGTTTTGCCGGCGAGTTAGGACATACTATAATAAGGCATGGTGGCCGCAAGCACTGGTCTACCAGTTTGGATGGTTCTTTAGAAGCCTATTGCTCCGCAACGGGGATTGTACTTACTGCAAAAGAGCTGTTGGCCAAATCACCTAATGAAAGTTTGCTTCGCCAGTTTACAGAAATAGACTCAAAAATTATATTTGATTGCGCTATTAAAGGAGATGAAACAGCCCGCGAGGTGTACCGTTTTACAGGACAAGTTTTGGGCGAGGCGTTGGCCAATTTTATTATGTTCTCATCTCCCGAAGCTATCATTTTATTTGGTGGCGTTATTAAAGCCGGCGACCTTCTGCTTCAGCCAACAAAAGAACACATGGAAAAAAACCTGCTTCCTATTTTTCAAAATCAAGTGAAGCTTATTTTCAGCGAATTGAAAGAAGCTGATGCCGCTATTTTAGGAGCCAGCGCTTTAGTTTGGGAAAAAAAAGAATAAAACTATTTACCCATTTTTTGAATGATGAAGACAGCGGGTATTGCCCGCTGTTTTTTATCGGATGGAGCGATGGTTTCTTTACCATTTATTAATAAACAACTGCTTCCGCCGCCATCAAGATTTAAAGCTTCTACACAACCCAGGTCTTTTAATATTTGTGCCTCCTGCACAAGTGTGGCACCAGCAGCGGCCGGACTTCTTCCTTCTACAACAAGTATTATAAGTTTATTATCCGCCGTATAACCCATTGCTGTACGCGGGTGTTTATCAAACATGCCTTTGCCGGCAAACATGCGTTCTTCCTCATTTGTGATTTTAATCTGGCTATTTTGTACCAACACAGGGCCACCACCAATTGCTGTTTGTACCTTCCATTTCTTAAAAGGATTGTAATCTGGTAACGAACGCGACGGTTTATTGCCGCTCGATCGGGTAAAGAAGTTGCCGTTTGAAGTAAGAGGAATTTGCACGGCTTCTGCATAGGAAAGGGTGCTATCGGTTTTGATCCAGGCTATGTCAGCTTTTCGTTTTTTATTAATGCCAATGGCGCTACTATAAAGAGGAACTCTCTTTGTTGTGTCTTTAAAGCTTTTTATGGTTTTTGAATTCAGCGATAGTAGCTTTCCTTTTTGTATAACTACATTCAAATTTCCGTTGGTTTCAAACGAGAAAAAAGTTCCATTCACTACCACTAAGGGCTGATTATTCCTATCGTAAAATTGTGCCGGTGTAAACCTTCTTTTGTAAGTAGTATCTGTTGTAAAATTTAAATCTTTATTTTTTAAATCGGCAATTAAATAATAAGCTTTAAAAGGCAATGAATCAATTGGATCGTTTGTATAAAATACCTGAACCGATTTGGGCAAGGGCTGAAAAAACGAATCTACATTAATCCAGCTTATCTGAGCAGAAGTATACAATGCACTTGTGCAAAAAAAAAGCATTAAAAAGGGTCGAAGCATAATAAGGGTTAATCAAAAATTGTAGCCATTTGTGGCTTTATAGAACATGTATCACTTAAATCAAATTGCGGCGCAGTGTCTGCTTTAGCCAGTTGGTATACTCCTTCAACAAGTTTATAAATGTCCAGCTTTTTCTTAACTACATCTACAATTAAATAATACCTAATGCCCTGCTGTTGGTAACATTCGAATTTTGTATGTCTGTCCCGTAAAGCTGTTGATGGAGATAATATTTCAACTACAAGAGCTGGAGGAAAATCCAAAAATTTTTTTTTTATTTCCCCACAAATAATTAAAACATCCGGTATTAAAATTAAGTCTTCCTCAATTTTATAATCTAAAAAATTATAAACATGGCATTTATTGCAACCAATCGCTTCTAAAGCCGTTTCAAATCGCGAAATTATTTTCGCCGAAGCACGCTGATGATCTGGTACAGGAGAAGGTTTCATCGCAATTGGATGTCCTTCAATCAATTCCCATTTACCTTCCCAATGAAGCCAATCTTCATAAGTATAATGTGGTATTATTTTACCTGCAAAACCCATTCTTTAAATTTACGCAATCATTTGCGCTTTTTCTGCTTCCCATGCTCTTTTACCATACCCAGGAATCAGGTGGCGTTCGCTGTGGTAAGAAGAGCGAACGAGCGGACCACTTTCTACATAATCTAACCCAAGTTGATAACCGTAATCTTTATATTCTTTAAATTCATCAGGGTGTACAAAACGCTGAACGCCCAAGTGCTTTTTTGAAGGTTGTAAATATTGCCCGATAGTTACCACGTCGCAGCCGGCGTTTTTTAAATCTTTTAGGGTTTGAAACACCTCTTCTTTTTGTTCTCCAAGGCCAAGCATAATGCCGCTTTTAGTGCGCATGCCCCCTTCTTTAAGGGTTTTAATTACATCCATACTACGCCAGTATTTGGCCTGAATACGAACCTGCCGCGTTAAACGTTCTACAGTTTCCACGTTGTGTGAAACCACTTCGGGTGCTGCTTCTATAATGCGCAAAATGTTTTCTTTTTGCCCTTTAAAATCGGGTATTAAGGTTTCTAAAGTTGTTAGTGGGTTTAACGTTTTTACTGCTTTGATGGTATTGAACCAAATAATAGATCCGCCGTCTTTTATTTCGTCGCGGTCAACAGAGGTAATAACTGCGTGTTTTACTTTCATCAGGTGGATGGCTTCGGCAACGCGTTGCGGTTCGTTCCAATCAACCGCTTCGGGGCGGCCTGTAGCCACAGCACAAAAGCCACAACTGCGGGTACACACATTGCCTAATATCATAAACGTAGCCGTGCCGGCGCCCCAGCATTCGCCCATGTTTGGACAGTTTCCGCTTTCGCAAATGGTGTGCAATTTATGCGTATCTACCAGGCTGCGCACGTGTTTATAACTTTCTCCAATGGGGAGCTTAACACGAAGCCAGTCGGGTTTTGAAATTTTTTTAGGTGGTTCCGCAGATATTACGGGAAGTTCAATCATTGTTTAATGTTAATGAGTTTGATCGGCAGCTTTCGCAAGCAAAATTAACCTTGATTATGGAATAGAATATTATGCTTAAACAAAACTGCGAAACGGATTTTAAAGCAACTGCGCTATACTTTTATTTGCGCCTGCCAAAAAGTAATGCAATGTGGGCCTGAAAAAAAAGTTGCTGAGGCTTAACTGCTTCTTCGCCGTTTGCTCCGCGGGGCGCCATTATTTCAATCTTTTGGCTGAACGCATCTAAGCTAACGCCTATTTCTACCCCTTGAACGGTTTCGTTAAATCGGCCAAAATCAAATCTAAGGGCTGTTCTTACAAACGCGCCAGGTTTCATTTTTATTTCGTTCCAACCTTTGCTGATGCCACTGCTGCCATTAATACCGCCGGTTAAAAATAAGGTGCTGTCCGGCGAATTGTATTTGATGTCTCTTTCGCTGCCATCGTCATCAATATTCAAATAATACGGCCGCAGCAAGCCAAGAGAAAGTCCACCCTGGTAAACAGCCATCACGGCAATACCGTTTTTATTGCCTTTTTGTCCTAAAATATATTGCTGACCAAAGCCAAGCCTCGCTTGATAGAAATTGTTTATTTTTCCGTACACAAAAGAGTTGCTGAAAATACCATTGGTTGTTTGCTGTCTTTCTTCTTTTGGATTTTTGATTTCGGTAAGTTCCAGTAAGTATAAATTGCTGAATCGTGGCGATTTTGCCCGCCCAAGCTCCAGCAAAATGCCATAACCATTTGTGCGTGCCTGTACGCCAAAAATGGTTTGTTTGTTATACGCCAGTACTCCTTCCTCTTCCTGTTTTAAAATTGCGTTCCGGCGCTCTCGTTTTTCTTTTTTGCTGGAAGCCCGGTCGTTTGTGCGAGCGGCAGTGCTATCTTGTGCGCCCGACTGCAAACAAAGGAAAAGAGAGACACAAACAATAAGTTTTTTTACAATCATTACTAAGTTGTTGGCGTAAATTTAGGCAAAAAACAATCAATGACATCCTCCGTATTATACAGCAAAGAGTTAAGAACCACCTGCACACATTCTAAATCTTCTTCTTCGTTTGAAACTGACGCGCCGACCGACAACAACGGCAAAGGTGAGCGCTTTTCACCTACCGATTTGCTGGCCACCTCGCTGGCTGCCTGTATGATAACAGTAATGGGAATAAAAGCAAGAACAATGGGCTTTGATTTGGAGGAAGTAAAGATTGACGTTGAAAAATTTATGAAAGCCGAACCAAGGCGCGTAAGCGGCATAAACTTAACTGTTAACATCCCCGAAAAGCTGGTAGATACAGACCAAAAAACAAAAGAAATTTTAAAGCATACAGGCCTAACCTGCCCTGTAATGAAAAGCATTCATCCGGATATTGAAGTAAGAGTCAACTGGGGAAAATGGGCTTAAATGAAACCTCGAAAACCTTTGAAAAAGGGGTAAAAAAGATATTTTTATTGAAGCAATTCTTCAAAAAAGGAGGTAAAACAAATTTTTACTTTTTTGATTCGTAGGGCAGCAACCAGAATATGCACGCTGCAAACTTTATTAAGTTTTTAAAATAGAATTGCCAACGGCGCATTCCAGGCAGTGTTTTTGGGCGCAATATTGTGTTTTTAGTTCAATCAAAGCCTGCGTGTCAAATGCGCTGTTTATTGCAAGCCCTGCATTTTTAAATTCGGTGGTAATGTTGTTTGTTTCTGCCGAAACGCTGTCCAGCCACTGTACCGCTTTCACTCTGTAGTCTTCGTTATTTTGATAAAGCCCATACGCAAACACAAAAGGTGCTACCGTGTTTATTAAAAGATTATCGAGCATTGTGGCGCCCAATTTTTTTGGTTTGTAAGCCGAAGCCTCATTGAACCGGTAATGAATATTCCAGTACTCCGACGCTGAAACAGAAAGCAGACCTTTCAAATCAGCAATTGCCTCAGTTTCTTTTATTTTTGAAAAAAGATGCGTGCTTGTATGAAGAAGCATGGCCAATTGTGCCAGGCGAATGGTTGGAAAGTTAGAGGGGCGCATTCGTAAAAAGTGAACAGGTGCATGAATGCCGGAAAGTCCGAATTTAATTTTTAGAAAACGGTATTCACGTTGAAGCAGCGCGCCGTATTCGTCCGTCATTTCTGCGTTTAGCAGGTTAGCCTGTCCAAATATAATAGCCTCCAATTGGGGGAGGTTGTTTTTGTGTTTAGCCACCACGTTTATTGGTATCGACTGTGCCAGTTCTTCAAACGCTTCGCTATTTACTGTGCTTCCAAAGGTGCGGGAAAGCATCCACCAAAACGCTTCCTCCCAATGGTAATTGTTCTTCTTTAAAAAGTCAAAAATCCTGTCTGCTTTCCGCGTTAGTCGTTCCGCAACCAGGCGTTCTTTCCACGAAGTCCAGGTTAGTTCTTTTACCGTATTAATTGCAGCCGAGCAGGCAAAGGTTGGCGTGGCTTGCATAAGTTGTTGGTAATGTTGTACCAATGTATTGGGTATGCGGGGCTCCAGTTCTAAAAGGGGCAGGTTAGATGTTCGTTCATCGTTTTGAAACACCACATGCAGCACTACATTATTGTAATTCGGGTCGGTGCTGTGCCCGTGTTTGTGCCAGTCGGATGTTTGAATATGAAGTTCAACAGAACCCGCAAGTATTGTTGAACCTATTTTTATTCTTGCTTCTAAAAAATCAGGTCCCTGGTGATGATTTAGCTGTCCCGGATGAATAATTAACACCGGTTCACCCGTGGTTGTAGTTAATTGCTGGCGATTAAATATTTGAAATTTCCAGATGTATTGCAGCAGCTTTTCGGTCATGATGCCTGTTTAAACCATAAAAGGATATTAAAAGATAAAACCTTATATGCAAATCGGCAAATAAAATCAAAGAACGCTTACCTACCCCTTTTTTAAACCTTTTTCAAGCTCCTGCAAAGCTTGCATTACCCTGCTCACGGGTAGCCCCATCACATTATAGAAGTCGCCCGATATCTTTTTAATTCCGATAACACCTATCCATTCTTGTATGGCGTAAGCGCCAGCTTTATCGTATGGCTGGTAGTTATCTATATAATACACAATTTGTTCCTGGGTAAGATGATGAAATTCCACCTGGGTTACATCGGAGAAAGAGATGTGCCGGCCCCCTTGAGCAATACATACACCAGTAATAACAGAATGATGTGCCCCACTTAATCTGGTTAAAATAGCAATGCCGTCTTCCCTGCTTTTTGGTTTTCCCATAATTTCGTTTGCTATAACAACAATCGTATCTGCTGCAATAACAACATCGTTGCTACCTACTTTGTGCGAAACCGCAATTGCTTTTTGGGTTGCAATATGTACCGCTACATGGGGTGGCGATAAATGGGACGGATAGCTTTCGTCTGTGGGGTGAATCAATATGTCAAACTCCAGTTCAGCCCATTCCAACAACTGTTTTCTTCGGGGCGATTGTGAAGCAAGGATGTATTTTGCCATGTTTAAAGATAAACTCTAAAGAAGATCATTGATAAAATTCCGGCAAGCATAATCCATTTTGTAAGGCGGCTTGCCTGTGCAAAGTCTTGTTTTGAAACCGCACCAGAATGTTTTTTTAATAAGTACACCAGCGGCCCAATTACAAACAAAAGGCTGTACAGCACAGCCCAAAACCATCCAAACTGAAGCGTGTATAATTGAACAATAAAAAGTGCCGCAATTAGTACCACCATCCAAACAGTAGTGTACATTTTTGTAGCAGCAACGCCGGCAATTATAGGCAATGTGACGCAACCATATCTCCGGTCGCCTTCCATATCTTCCACATCTTTAATTGCTTCTCTGATCAGGGATAATATGAAAGCAAAAGACGCATATAAAAAAGCTACTCTAAAAAATTTTACGGTAACTATATCTGTTGCACCAAAAGCTGCCGAAAAGGGTACTTTGGCAAAAAAAATGATGAGTATAGACCAGGCAGTTAAAAGAGAAATAACCACATTGCCAATTAAAACCTTTCGCTTAAAGGAAGTAGAATAAAGCCAAAGAAGCAAAACGCAAACTATGTTGGCGCCAACTAAATACCATTTATAAAAAGATATAGCAATGGAAGTAGCTAAAATACCCAGCAAACTAAACAGCAAGTGCCATAATATTGCCCACCTGCGACTGATAACTGAATTAATTACATTTTGGTCGGGCTTATTTATGGCATCGATATTCAGGTCAAAATAGTCGTTTATAATATAGCCGGCAGCAGCAATCAGTACAGAGGCAATTACCAGCCACACAAATTGACGAAGCGACTCGGCTTCGGTATAAAGTGATTTATAAACACAGAAATAAAAAAGAGTTTGGGTAAGTACAATAAACACCAGGTTTTGCCAACGAATTAACCGTAAAAACGAGGTCATCAGCTTCATGGTACATCCTTTTATTGCGATGTTACTTCGGTGGTAAAGTTCCAGTGATCGTTTAATTTCAACACCTTTTCTATTACATCGCGTACGCAGCCGGCCCCGCCGGCTAAGGCAGAAATATACGTACTTTCTTTTTTTACTTCAACAACCGCATCTGCGGGGCAGCAGCTTAGTCCGCATTGCCGCAGTACATCCAGGTCGGGCAGGTCGTCGCCCATAAACAACGCTTCTTTCCAACTAACTTTCTGCTCGGTTAAATAATTATTTAAAAAAGATTTCTTGTCTTTTATGGCTAAAAAAACTTCTGTTAGCCCAAGGTATTGCAACCTTTTCAAAACAGGCTCGGAATAAGCTCCGGAAACAATAATTACCCGGTAACCTGCTCGGAGCGCCATTTGCAGCGCAAGGCCGTCCTTAGTGTGCATGCGCCTGGCCTGCACGCCGCCGTCCAGCAGCAGCACCGTTCCATCGGTAAGCACGCCATCTACATCAAAGATAAAAGTGGTAATTGGTTGAAAGGCATCCAGTACGTTCATGTTCATTAGCTAATTACCTAATTACTTTTGGCTGTCTCTCCATTCGTACACCCACGAGCTTTGAATCATTTCCAGGTGTCCTTCATTGCTTTGTTCCCGTGTACCTTCAAAGTTGGGCAACTGCAATACCCACTCCAGCAAATCGGTAAATCTTACCCGGTATATTTTGCCTTCGTTAAAATCGTCGCCAAACCGTTCGTAAAGTTTCAAGGCAATGTCTTCATAATCGTTCCAGTGTATTGGGGGTTCAAACATATAATATTTATTGTGCCGGTAATGAGCCACGCTTTAAAAGCGGTTTCATCCCGACTAATGATTACTCACCCAAAAACTGGGTTTGGTCGGGCAGTCTTACTTCAATTTCTCCGTTGCCTTGCAGCAGCAAACACTGGCAACCAAGGCGCGAGTTTAAGCGCGGGTTTATAGCCCGGTCAATAAAATCTTCTTCTTTATCGCTTAACTCTTCTAAAAAATCTTCGCCTTTTACCACATATAGGTGGCAAGTGCTGCAGGCGCAAACGCCGCCGCAATTATGGTGCAGGTCTATGTCGTTTTTCAGCGCTACTTCCAGCAGGCTTTCTCCTTCCTCTACCCCGCTTATGGTAACGGGCGCCAGGCCGGGTTGTTCAAAGTTAAATTTTACTGTATACATCTATCTTGTTTCGGGTGCAAAAGTAGCCGAATTGCAGTTAACAACGTTCCTGAATACTTTTGGTAAACAAGGTATAGAGCTCTTTTAGTTGCGGATGACTGCTCAATAGATCTAA
>JBBSRB010000053.1:0-18823 GCA_038243445.1 Chitinophagales bacterium
AAAGATGAGAATTTATTCGTCAGCCAGCATAGCAGTCAGGCCACCTGTTAGCTGAAGTTTTACAAAAGTTCCTTAGGAATAAATTTTTCTAAAAGTGGCTTTTGTTTTTCTTCTACCACTATAAATGTCCAGTTTCGCTTGTCAATTGAATTAGCAATAACATTTTTGATTACAAAGACTCTGTATGTGTCAGTTGATGCATCATACGTGACATTATCTTTTCCAAATTGAGCTTCGAGTGCTTTTTTAGTCAATGTAGTATCCTGTTTCTCGCCGTCGTCATTTTTAAAATGCATCGACAAATAATTAGAATATTGCAGCTTCACAAAACTATTCTCATCAATAATTTTACTATCACCGATTGAAACAATTACAGGATTTTCAATCTTGAAATCCAAAGCAGGATTGTTGTAGGTCTTCTCAATAACAGTAATCAATTGTGCCTTGGGAATAATCTTAAAAAAACCTGGATTTATGTAATCCGTAGACTTCGCAAAATCTTTCTTAACAAGTAAGTCTGTATAACGTAAAAACTGGGTTTCTATGCTGTCCTTGTAGGACTGCGCAAAAAGATTACTCGAGAAAGCAATTAATAGAGAAATCAATATTGGTCGAAACATTCGTTGATTTTAAGAGTTCAAATAATTTCAGCTAACTACTAATATCCGCATGTTTTTCCAAATATCCAAATCGCACCTTCGTGGGTTAAATTATTCTTTTTCAAGCCCTTGCAGCCGTGCTTTCTTTATATCTGTTTTCAACATTCAGCCGCGAACAGCAAAATTAAATATACAAAAAACGCGGAACATAGTTACGTAATCTTTAATCTGTCCAGAGGGCTTTGGATTATGGCGGTGTCGCGCCGGGCAACATGCGTGTACAGCATGGTTGTATTCATTCAGGGACTCGTCGTACTCCAACGCCGAGGCCCTGCAAAAGTGTTCCTATTATTCAGTTGGCATTCTGCAGGAGGCTCGGCGACGAAGCTAAGAATGAACATCCTTTTTTAAATGTTTTTTCTACCACCTCAAACAGCATCCAATCAAAACAAACTTTTTCGTTTTCGCCCTCCCAAACCCAATACGCCCAACAAAGAACGTGTAATCATGGTGGCGGCTGTTCTTCCTGCACTGCGCACCATAGGGTTATCCATCCAATCCTTTTCTTTTGGCGTTTTCTTTTCTGCTTTTGCAGCGGCTTTTAAATTTATTAATTCGTTTTCACGTTGTTGCGCAATGGCTAATTTTTTAGTTAGTATTTCAAATGCGCTTTCACTATCTATTTCCTCGTTGTACTTAAGTGCAATTTTCGAAGAGCGCACAAGGGCATTCACTTCCGCATCGGTCAACACATCCATGCGGCTTTGTGGCGGCGCCATCAGCGTATGCACCAGCGGTGTCGGAATTCCTTTTTCATTGAGCACTGTTACCAGCGCTTCGCCAATACCCAGCCCGGTTAATAATTCATCGGTATCGTAAAAAGAGGTTTCGGGATAATTTTCTGCCGCCTGCTTAATGGTTTTTCTATCGGCGGCGGTAAATGCCCTAAGCGCATGTTGCACTTTCAAACCGAGTTGTGCTAAAATAGCGGACGGAACATCCATTGGGTTTTGCGTACAGAAAAATACGCCCACTCCTTTCGACCGAATGAGCTTTACAACAGTTTCAATTTGCTGCAGCAACACTTCCGAAGCATCGTTAAAAATAAGGTGCGCTTCATCAATAAACAGCACTAATTTGGGCTTATCTAAATCGCCCTCTTCGGGTAAAGTTGCATACAATTCGGCCAACAATTGCAACATAAATGTTGAAAATAGCTTAGGCCTGTCCTGCAGTTCGGTCACTCTTAATATCGAAACCATTCCGCGTCCATCGTCGCTAATGCGTATTAAATCATCTACATCAAAACTGCGTTCGCCAAAAAAAACATCCGCGCCCTGCTGCTGCAGCTCTATTACTTTGCGCAAAATAGTTCCGGTAGAGGTGGTAGATATTTTGCCATAGGTTTGTTCCAGCTCTTCCTTGCCCTCGTTGCAGATGTATTGCAAAACCTTTATAAAATCTTTTAAATCAAGCAGCGGCATTTTAGCATCATCGCAATATTTAAAAATCAGCGCTACAATGCCGCCTTGCGTATCGTTTAATCCTAATATTTTTGAAAGCAGTACCGGACCAAATTCGCTGACAGTAGCCCGCAATTGCACACCGGGTTTATCGCTCAGGGTAAGCAGTTCGGCAGGCACGCCTTGTGGCACGTAGGTTATGCCAAGCTTTTGGGCCCTTTCGGTGATCTTTTCGTTTTGGATGCCAGGCATTGCAATGCCACTCAAATCGCCTTTTATATCCAGAAGCAGCACCGGCACGCTGGCGCTGCTTAAGGCTTCTGTAATCAGTTGCAGCGTTTTTGTTTTGCCTGTTCCGGTAGCACCGGCAATTAAACCGTGGCGGTTCATCATCTTTAACGGAATAAATACATCTGCCCCTTCCACTACCTCGCCGTTAAATACCGCCCGCCCTATTTTTATTACCTCGCCGTTAAATGTGTACCCTTTTCTTACTGTTTCTAAAAATTGTTCGCCGGTTGCCATGTATGTTTTAATTATCTGATGTTGAATGTACAGAAAAAATTACCATGCGCCGGCAAGGTCTTTTGATTGAAAATGCATGGATTTTAGCTCAGCTCTTGAAAACCTTGCGAAAAGGCCCCTTTTTGCAAGGTTTTCAAGCCGTTGCAGTGAAAAGGTTCCAAGTTCCAATTTTTTTTAACACTGCGTGCTTCTGCTACGCGTTGTTTTTGTAAGAAATTATTAGCCCATTTTTTTAATGCTGTCCATCGCCCAACACAAACGGCTCAACAACCGCCTTTAAAGCGGTGCCACCGCGTTTTAATTAAGGATGGCCATCCTTGACTTTTTAACGCCCTTTACAATGAAGAAGCCGGCATTTTTAAGTACATTTGCCACAATGGTCCCTACCTCATCAGTTGACCAAAATTTCCCTATAAAATGAGCGATATTTTAGATACAATTACAGCAACTCCGGTGCCTTCTGTTTCACAAGCGTACGGCGCCGATTCCATTCAGGTTTTAGAAGGTTTAGAAGCCGTACGAAAGCGCCCTGCCATGTACATTGGCGATATTGGCGTAAAAGGCCTGCACCATTTAGTTTACGAAGTAGTAGATAACTCTATTGACGAAGCGCTGGCTGGCCATTGCGATACGATTTTAGTCACCATTCACGAGGACAATTCAATTTCGGTAGAAGATAATGGCCGCGGTATTCCCACCGGCATCCATGCAAAAGAAGGACGTTCGGCCCTGGAAGTGGTGATGACGGTACTTCATGCCGGCGGTAAGTTTGATAAAGACTCTTATAAAGTTTCAGGCGGTTTGCACGGTGTTGGCGTAAGCTGCGTAAATGCATTAAGTAAAGTAATGCATGTAACGGTTTTTAGAGAAGGAAAAATATTTGAACAGGAATACCACATTGGCGCACCGCAATACCCTGTGCGGGAAGTAGGCGTTAGCGATAAACGCGGTACTACGGTGCATTTTTGGCCCGATGATTCGATCTTTATTACGCTAGATTATAACAAAGAAATTTTAGAAGGTCGCTTACGCGAATTGAGCTTTTTAAATAAAGGGCTAAGTATTACGTTAAACGACCTTCGGGAGTTAGACGAGGATGGCGCCACGTACACCAAAACCTTTTTTAGCGAAGGTGGCATTGTGGAGTTTGTGCAAATGCTGGATGCCAACGCCGGGCGTGCACCTCTTTTACCTGCCCCGCTATTTGTAGAAGGGCGCGATGAGAAAAATAATGTAGCTGTAGAAGTAGCGCTTATTTACAACGCTGGTTTTAACGAGCATATTTACTCGTATGTAAATAACATTAACACCATTGAAGGAGGCACACACGTAGCCGGTTTTCGGCGCGCGTTAACCCGCGTATTTAAAAGCTATGGCGATAAACAAGGCTTGTTTGAAAAAGCAAAAGTAACCATTGAAGGTGATGACTTTAGAGAAGGATTAAGCGCCGTTATTTCGGTAAAAGTTCCGGAGCCGCAGTTTGAAGGACAAACCAAAACCAAGTTGGGCAACAACGAAGTAATGGGCATTGTAGACTCTACGGTTAGTAAGGTTATTGAAGCTTACCTGGAAGAAAACCCACGCGAAGCGAAAAATATAATTCAAAAAGTAATATTAGCAGCGCAAGCCCGGGCGGCAGCAAAAAAAGCCCGCGAAATGGTGCACCGCAAATCGGTTTTAAGCGGTGGCGGCTTACCAGGCAAACTGGCCGACTGCTCGGAAAGAGACCCTGAAAAATGCGAGCTGTATTTAGTGGAAGGAGATTCGGCAGGCGGCACGGCCAAGCAAGGTCGCGATCGTAGTTTTCAAGCCATACTTCCGCTGCGAGGTAAAATACTAAACGTAGAAAAAGCTATGGAGCACAAAATCTACGAAAATGAAGAAATAAGAAATATGTATACCGCTTTGGGCGTAACGGTGGGCACGCCCGACGATCCAAAAGCACTTAATATTACAAAGCTGCGCTATCATAAACTTATTATTATGACGGATGCCGATGTGGATGGAAGCCACATCGCAACGCTTATCTTAACCTTTATTTTCCGGTACATGAAAGAAATGGTGGAACAAGGCTACGTGTATTTAGCACAGCCGCCGCTGTATCTTGTTAAAAAGGGTAAAGAGCAGGAATATGCATACAACGAAGAGCAACGAAAAGTCCTTATTGAAAAATTAAGCGGCGGCAAACCCGACAGCGTAAACATACAGCGCTACAAAGGTTTGGGTGAAATGAATGCTACACAGCTTTGGGATACGACCATGAACCCCGGCACACGAACTTTAAAGCGCGTGACTATTGACAGCGCCGCAGAAGCAGACCGTATTTTCAGCATGTTAATGGGCGATGAAGTTCCACCACGCCGTGAGTTTATAGAAAGCCATGCAAAATATGCCCGCATAGATGTGTAACAAAAAAACGTTTTAAAAAGGCTGCTCAAAAGGGTAGCCTTTTTTTATGATATAGATAATTACGGCGGCGTATTGTTATTTAAATTGTACCCTTAACCCTTTTGTTGATGAAAGTTATTGTGGCGATTCTTTGCTTATTTATAAACTCTTTAGGCTATGCACAACAAACACTTAAAGGAGCTATAAAGGACAAAGAAACAGGTCAGCCCGTTGCGGGTGCGTCTGTTTTTTTAAACAATACATCTGTTGGCACTATTTCCAATGGCGCCGGGGAATTTAGTTTGGTTGTTCCTTCGGGCAAGTTCGACCTCGTGGTTTCATCTATAGGTTACCAAACGTTTACAACCACTCTTTTAAGCCAAGGCACCCCTTTTTTGAATGTTTTATTAGAGCCTAAAGCAAAGGAGTTGGAAACAGTAATAATAGAGCCTGTAGAAAAGAACGGCTGGGAAAAATGGGGGAGGTTTTTTACCGAAAGTTTCATTGGTACATCGGCCTGGGCCCAGCAATGCACTATAAAAAATTACGAGGTTATAAAGTTTCGCCATTCAAAAAAAGAGAGCGAATTAACGGCATTTGCTGCAGAACCTTTATTGATAGAAAATAAAGCGCTGGGGTTTACGGTTCAATATCAATTAGAAGAATTTAAGTACAGCTTTAAAACAAAATACCTTACTTATTTGGGCTACCCATTTTTTATACCAATGCAGGGCGGCAGCGCCAGGCAAAAAAGGTGGATAGCCAACCGACAGGCCGCTTACGAAGGCTCGATGATGCATTTTATGCGCAGCTTTTTTAGAAATACAATAATAAAAGACGGCTTTGAAGTACGGCACCTGAAAAAGCAACCGAACATCGAAAAAGAACGGATAAAAGGCATTGTAAAACAAAATTTTGGTAAGTGGGACAGCACCGATTATTACAATAAGGTATTGCGCCAGCCCGATTTTTTTAACCTGGTTGCCAAGCCTCTTTTACCTGGCGATAGTATTGGCTATGCTGTGGACAATGCCACTGCAGGGCTGGAGTTTAACAACTACTTGTTGGTGTTGTATAAACATAAACCCACTCCGCCCGAATACCGAAAAGCTTATCCTGATAACAGCGCTTCCATGCTTTCGGAAATTACGTTAATTAACAACCAAGCCATAGAAGTGCAGGCAAACGGAAGTTTTTACCAGCCGTTGGACTTATTGAGTTTTGGCTATTGGGCCTGGGCAGAAAAAATAGCCGCCATGTTGCCGTTCGATTATCAACCTGTAAAGTAGCGCCTGCGGCGATGGTTGCCACGGAATCTAAATCAATCCTCCCGATTGTGTGCTGCAGCCCAGATGTCAAATGTGGAACTTTAGTTTATTTTTACGGATCGTTCACCAACTGCTTATCTTATTTAGTAATGATTGCTTTTCAAATTTATTTTGTTCCTGTTGCACTGCTCCTCTTTTTTTTTACGTCTGGTGCGGCGGCGCAAGAATCTTCCCATCGATTTAAATCAACTGGCGTTTTTACCGGTATTGGTTTTGAAACCGACCCAGGCATTCACTATCGTCCGTTCTTTTTCGGGGGCGACTTGTGTTTTCAGTTAAGCAAAAAAAAACGGGCAAAAGGCTTTTTAACCTGGTATCTCGAGCCGCAGTTTAACGCCGTAGCTACAGAAGGAGCAACAGAAATGGAATTTGGAACCAACATCGGAATTCGAAACTATATGGAGCTATCGCCCCGACTGTTTTTTTACCAGATGTTGGGCACCGGGCCGCATTTTATAACGGCGCGCCTGCGCCGGCAGGCTCCCGGTTTTCTTTTTTCCGATAACCTGGCTGTTGGGTTTCTAAAGCAGGTAAACAAGCACAACCCCATTTTTTTAAACGTCCAAATAAGGCAGCGGCACATTTCCAACGCCAGTTTAAAACAGCCAAATGGAGGTATTGATAACTTTAATGTACTGCTTGGTATTTCAAAATTCAGGTAGCTGCAGAGCACCCCAAAACACGCGTGTAAGTGTCCTAAATAATTTTTTGGCCTTCATTTTGCCGAAAAAACGTAGATTTAGCTATTACTAACCCCAAAAAACAATCATAATGGCAGACGTACAGTTGACCGCATACAATGTAAAAACAAAAGAAAAAGGTGTTCCCATTCAAAACGCTATAGTAAAAAAAACAGCTAAAGGCGCTTACATGGTTCAGGGCGATGACGGCAAAGGAAACAAGTTAACCACTTTATGCAATGCAGAAAAAGCAATGGCTGCAATTAAAGCCGGCGTAGCAAAACAAGGCTGGGAAGATTAAACTATTAATTAATTTTTTGTATAGAAAAAGGATGCACCAATTACGCGGTGCATTTTTTTTGTAGGTTATAGCCTGGCAATTTTTAAATTTCACTTCGACTTTTAAAAATCAAACAAACACCCCTTTTGGCAATGTTTTGTACGCCTCGTTGCTCCTCTTTGTTGCAGCATTACTTTTTGATCACCACCCTTTTTTAACTGTTTTGAATTGAATGAAGAACACAGGCAAAATACACTCTGATAGATGCTTTGCGATTACCGAAAAATCGCTTCTTTACCGTTCAACAAGATGGATTTAAAGGGAATTTTCTGCAAGAAAAATTATCAAAAAAGGGGTAGACAATAGAAGTAAGCTGCGTTTATACTTTAACAAGCTCAGGTCTTTTTACAGCCGAGTGCATACGCTGCACAAATACGAGCACCTGCTGCATTGTGGTTACCCCTTCTGCTACCAGCATAAACAACTTTCCGGCTTGTTTTAGTTTTGCTTTGTTAGTGCCTGTTTGCAGGTAATCCAATATTTGTTTAAAAACATCCGAATCAAAATACGGCGAATCGGGTTTATTGATAAAGTAACACTTCAACACATCATTTTTCAAAATCATTCGCTCAAAACCCAGTTCTACCGCCAGCTTGCGACAACGTACCGTTGTAAACAAATCCTGCACTTCGGTTGGAACCGGTCCAAAACGGTCAATTAGTTCCGCTTCCATTGCCTTTAACTCTTCTTCCGATTCGCAATTATCAAGTCGCGAATAAAGCGAGAGTCTTTCGGTTATGTTTTCCACATAATCATCCGGAATCAAAATCTCTAAGTCAGTGTCTATTGTGCAATCTTGAACAAATTCGTCCTGCGCCGAAATTTCCTCTTGAAAAAGGTCTTTAAATTTCGTACGCTTTAGCTCGCGGATGGCTTCATTTAAAATCTTTTGATACGTATCAAAACCAATATCAGCCATAAAACCACTTTGCTCGCCCCCGAGCATATTTCCGGCGCCACGGATATCTAAATCGCGCATGGCAATTTGAAAGCCGCTGCCTAATTCACTGTGCTGCTCCAGCGTTTGTAATCGTTTGCGACTATCGGTTGGCAACGTACTCATGGGCGGCGCCAAAAGGTAACAAAAAGCCTTTTTATTGCTTCTGCCTACGCGTCCGCGAAGCTGATGCAAATCGCTTAATCCAAACTGATGTGCGTTGTTAACAATTATGGTATTTACGTTTGGAATATCTACACCACTTTCTACAATATTGGTGCACACCAGCACATCGTATTTCTTATCAATAAAGTCTAAAATGCGTTCTTCCAGGTCGTTTCCTTCCATTTGTCCGTGGGCATAACCAATACTTAAATCGGGGCACAAACCCTCAATTAAGGCAGCCATTTGCGGAAGTCCTTGCACCCGATTATGGATAAAGAAAACCTGTCCGCCGCGTTCAGCTTCGAAGTACACCGCCTCTCTAATAAAATCTTCTTCAAAAACGCGTACTTCGGTTTGTATGGGTTGGCGGTTTGGTGGCGGCGTGTTAATGATAGAAAGATCGCGTGCGCCCATTAAACTAAACTGAAGGGTTCTTGGAATGGGCGTTGCGGTTAGCGTAAGCGCATCTACCGAAGTACGCAAGGTTTTTATTTTTTCTTTGTGACCAACACCAAATTTTTGCTCTTCATCTATTACCAATAAGCCTAAATTTTTGAATTTTACGTCCTTACCTAAAAGGGCATGTGTGCCAATGATGATGTCCACTTTACCTTCTTCTACCTTTTTATAAGTGTCGCGTTTTTCTTTGGCTGATTTAAACCGGTTTACATAATCAACCGTTACCGGAAAATCTTTCAGCCGTTCGCTAAAAGTTTTAAAATGCTGAAAAGCCAAAATGGTTGTGGGCACCAAAATGGCAGCTTGTTTTCCATCTAAACAGGTTTTAAAGGCTGCCCTGATGGCAATTTCTGTTTTACCAAAACCTACATCTCCACACACCAACCGGTCCATTGGCGATAGCGATTCCATGTCTTTCTTTACATCGGCAGTGGCTTTGCTTTGGTCGGGCGTGTCTTCGTAAATAAACGAAGCTTCCAATTCGGTTTGCATGTAATTATCGGGCTGATGAGCAAACCCTTGCTGGGCCTTGCGTTGCGCATACAGCTTTATTAAATCAAACGCAATTTCTTTTACTTTGATTTTTGTTTTTTCTTTAAGTTTAGCCCAAACATCAGAGCCCAACTTAGCCACTTTTGGTACCGAACCTTCTTTACCCGAAAACTTAGCTATTTTATGCAGCGAATTAATGTTTACATAAAGTAAGTCGCTGTCCTTATATAAAATGCGTACCGCTTCCTGCATGCGGCCGTTGACTTCCATTTTTTGCAATCCGCTGTAAATACCTACGCCATGATCCATGTGCGTAACAAAATCGCCGGGCTGCAGTTCGCGTAGCGTACGAAGCGTAATGGCTTTGTTTTTATTATAAGCCTGTTTTACTTTGTACTTGTGGTAGCGTTGAAATATTTGGTGATCGGTATAACAAACCAATTTTAAATCTTCGTCAATAAACCCTTCGTGAATGGGTGTTGCAATAGGACTGAACTGAATGCTTTCTTTTAAATCCGTAAAAATGCTGTACAACCTTTCTAACTGTTTTGGGTTTTCGGCAAACAAATTCAGCTCAAACTTTTTACTTTCCCAATCCTTCAAATCCTTCATCAGCAACGAAAACTGACGGTTGAAAGAGGGCTGCTCCTTTGTATTGAACGCTAATTCAAACTCAAATAATTCAGGTTTTTCGTGGCCAAAATATACAACGTGATGTTGAGCAAGCTTTTCTAAAATCTCTGTCGTGGAGCTAAAATCTTCGGCCGAAACAGAGCGTTTCTCAAGGTCATCCTCTTCCTCGTCCTTTCCCGCTTCCTGACGAAGGTTTAAAAACGATTGAACGTCTTCTTCGGCAGTAAGCAAGCGCTCTTTCGTCCACTCGCCATCCTGCACCCAATAAACAGTGTTTTGTGGTAGAAATTCGAGCAACGAAACCTTTGCTTCGTTATCAAATTGCAGATCTACATTGGGAATGATATTTACGGCCAACAACCGGCGTTCGCTCAACTGCGTTTCAGGATCTATAATACGGATAGAATCAACATCGTTTCCAAAAAGTTCAATCCGGTAGGGCTTTTCGTTGCCAAACGAATAAATATCTAAAATGCCACCGCGCACAGCAAATTGGCCGGGCTGATAAACAAAATCGGTACGTTCAAAACCGTAATTTATCAGTTTTTGGTACAGTTCATCAAGGTATAAAACATCGCCGGTTTGAATTCGAATAATATTTTCTGAAATGGTTTTGGATACTACCACCTTTTCAAAAAGGGCTTCGGGATAAGTTACCAAAGCACCAACCCGGTTTCCGCCGCCTTGCGCAAATTTTGTCAGTGCTTCGGTGCGCAACATTACGTGCGAAGAATTAAGCAGCCGAAAGTTTTTTGCATTTTTAAAAGAAGAAGGAAAGTAAAAAACATTCAGCGCTCCGGTAAGGTTTTCCAGTGTGTTGTGAAAGTAAGCTGCCGATTCAGGATCGTTACAAACAAACACATGGTTTAGAGTGCTGCACAACGGATGGGTGAATGCGGCGGCGGCCACAAACTGCACCGAACTGCCGCGGAGGTTTTTCGTCCATATTTTTTGAGGCTGGGCAAAGGAAAGCTTGTCCGCAAGGGTAAAAAGGCGGGGCGATTGTTGGTATTTTAGGAGCAGTTCCTGTACATTCATCGGGGCTGCAAAGGTATGCACTCACCAGGCTCGGGCCGGGTAAAAAAGCATAGCTTATCGTTAATTCTCGGGTTACAACTTTACAAATTTTTGTTTAAAACGTTCTTTTTTATCGCCCGAAATTTGAATGATATACATGCCTTTTGCAAAACGGGCTAAACTAATAGAAGTGGTACCGTAAAGCTTTGTAGCGTTATATACCAGGCTTCCTTTCATGTCGTAAATCTGTATGGTTATTTTGGTGGCTCCCGATGTTCCGGGTACAATCAGCAGGTTGTTAGCCGATGCGCTTATGTAATTGATAAACTTTTTTGCAGCTGTATCTACAGGGTTACCCGGGCCAGAGGTTGCCAAAGTAGTGGTAAACAATCCGCGCCCGTGAGTGGCGGCCATAAAAAGCCCGTCTAACGGCCGGTACTTAATCATATCGGTACGCACGTTGGGCAAATTGTCGTTATTGGGCATCCAGGTTGTTGCCGCCCCTGCAATCCGCGAAGTTGTCCAAACGCCTAATTCGGTAGCCAGTAAAATACCGCCATTACCATTACCTGCGCCATTTAGCTGTGCCGATGCCGGTGCAAAAAGGCCCCAGCGCACAGGCATATCGGGAAGGTTTCCTTCTATGTTGGTAAACGAAAAGCCACCGTTGGTACTTTCAAAAACCGAAACAACGCCGTAATTAGATAAGGTGACCAGCAAGTGTGCTGCATTTGCCGGATCTACATCTATTGACGAAACAGTGCTGCCCGCCGGCACGGGAAGCTGCGTGGAAATAGCAACAACGGGTGTTGTATTGGCGCTGGTAACTTTTATTATCACCGGTACCTGCAAAAGGGCCGAATCGTTGGGCGTGGTAGTGCCCAGCCAAATTGTATTGGCCGTAAACGGATCTACTTTAACGGCAGAAACCTGGCGTTGCTTGCCTATTTCCGAAATTGTTTTTACAGTGCCGACAGGCGTCGTTTGCCAGTTGGTAGTTACATAATACTGCCCGGGGTCATCGCCAGCATACAAGGTATTTTGCCCATCGTCATAATCCGAAGCATTAATAAATAATCCTCGTGGGGTAGAAACCGAAGACTGGTACAAAAACGTGTTTCCTCCGTCTATTGAACGGAAATAATTATTGTATTGCGCGGTTGTAATTTGAATAAGTCCGTCTGTCTGGTCAATATGCGGATGAGAACCATCGCCGCCAGAAACAGTGATACCCGCGTTAATGCCCGGTTGGGTAAACCTTTGCGTGCCATTATCCTGCGCGCCAGCTAAAAAATAATTTAGATTGGTTGGGTGATAATCACAGGCGTAATACTGTGTTACGTTGTACCTGTGGTTGCGGTTGGTAAAAGTTAATGTTGTTTCGTTAATGTTGTCGGAATAATACACACCGCCATCGTTACCTACATACAACCGGTTAGCGCCGAAATACTGCAGCATGTGCTGGTCAACGTGCACATTCGACGAAATATTCGTCCAGCTGGCGCCCGCATTTGTAGAGCGGCCAATGTGTAATCCTCCAATAACCAATTCATCCTGGTTGGCGGGGTTTACGGCTGCAATAAGGTTGTACCAGGTTTGTGTGTTGTTACCATTTAAAATAGTTGTTGGCGCTTCCAGCGAATCCCATTTAGCGCCGCCGTTAGAAGAACGAAAGATGGCAGAAACGCCCTGGCTTTCGGTATTTTGCATTAATAAATAAAGCCGTTGTGGATTAGAAGGTGCAATAGCCAACTCGGCCCGTTGGGTGCCGTAGTTGCGGTTTGGTGTAATTTCTACCCACGTGCCTATGCTGCCGGTGGCAGCTCCGTTTGCTGCAAAGCTTGATTTCATTACCTGCGAAGGCGAAAACACGCCCAATGTTGCGTAAATATCTCCATTGGATGCTAATTCCAGATCGGCGCCGCGGCCGGTTCCAAAGCCGGGAAGCGGCGCGCCCAACACCTGCGTCCACAATGTGCCACCGTTTGTGGATCGCTGAACGCCTCTTGCTCCTGCCGCGCTTTCATTTCTAACCGATGCATACACATTTCCAAACCGGTCGGTAATAATATCCTGCACATATTCAAAGTTGGCGGTAGAAGAGAGAAGGTTCCATGTTATGCCTCCATCGGTACTTTTAAAAATACCGGCGCCTTTTACAGCATCTATATTAAACCACCCTTCGCCTGTGCCGGCGTACATTATATTTGGGTTTGTGCTATCCTGAACCATTGCCGTAACGGCAAGGTTAGCCATCTTATCGTTTACAGCCACCCAGTTAGGCAGCGGGTTTGTAAAGTTGGTAGTAATAAAAATGCCGCCGCTTACCGAAGCCGCCAACACAGTATTGCCGGTAGCGTCTCTTCTATCTATTATAATGGCACGGGTACGGCCGCCTACGTTATTTGGACCGCGTTCCTGCCAGCTAAGGGCTTCTGTTTGCCTTCTCCTGGCGCTTATTGTTTGAAGCTGTTCTCGTGCAGCCATCAGCCGCTCGCGGGGCACCCTGTTCAGGCGCGGATCGCGGGTAATTAAAAATTCGTGCAGCATTGCCTGATCAATGCCATCTTTTTCCGGCTCGCCCTCTTGGCCAGTTAACGTTGGGTTTTTACCCGTGCAACTTATAAGTACCATTGCCAGCGTAAAGGGAACTAAAATTTTCAGCAGAACTTTCATTTTATAAATTAACAACAGAATTGAGGTAATGGATTATAAGGTTTAAAGCCTAATTTAAGAATACCTTTGTAAACTACGAATTTTATCAATAATCCACTTTCGAATGGGGGTTTTAAATAGCTTTTTTTTGGTTTTGCTGGCTGCCGTTAGCGGATGCACTGTGCTGGGGCAGCCAGCTGTAAACTTGTATGCTTTTGAGCAGGCAACATTGCCGGGCACCATTTCAACGGCTCATACAAACGAGAACGGCGGAGCCGAAAACCCTTCAAAAAGGGGCACAAAAACCTACTACATTTATCTGGCATACTCGTTAAAACAGCCGGTTACACCAGTATCGCTTTTTATAAAGGGAAGCTGGTACCATTTTCAAACAGACCTTCTAAAAAACACGACAGCTTTTATTAATCATCCGAATGTACCGGGGCAAACATTAGTGCTGGTGCCCAACCAAAAAAACAAGCTGCTGCGGCTGCTGCCTGATACCCTTTTAGATAGCTTTTCAACCCAACAAAAGCCTCCAAAAAGGGGTTTAGATTCTATGCAGATTGTGGTTGGCTACGAGTGGAAAGGAAAAACGTATTACAAGGGCGCTGCCGAAATAAAAACTATTGAGCCGGAATTAAATCAATGAAAAAAGCCAGCAAGAATGCTGGCCTTTTAACCTAAACCGTCCGACAAAAAAAATATTTAAATTGAAGTATTTTAAAATTATGTTGAGGTAATTTCAAGTTCTGTGCCAATCCTTAAAAAATGGGGAAATTTGTCTAAAAAATTCTGTTTGCCCCTTTTTTAATACCTTGTACAAAACAGGCACATGGCACTTCAACCCTGGCGCAAAGGAGTAGTTACCCGAATAGAAGACGAAACCCACAATACACGCCGCTTTTGGATACAAATACCCGAAGTGGAATTGTTTGATTTTTTGCCGGGGCAATTTGTGACCCTTGATTTACCCATTCACGAAAAGCCCAATAAACGGTGGCGAAGCTATTCTATTGCCTCCTGGCCCGACGGCACCAATGTATTTGAATTGTTGATTGTTTTATTAAACCCGGGGCTGGGCTCCTCCTATCTTTTTAATGAAGTGCACGTAAATTCCGAGCTTACTTTACGCGGACCGCAAGGCGTGTTTACGCTTCCACCCCTAATTGAAAAAGACCTTTACTTTATTTGCACCGGCACCGGCATTGCACCTTTCAGAAGCATGGTGCACCATATTGGTAATCATAACATAGAACATAAAAACCTGTACCTGATTTTTGGAACCCGCGCCAAAACCGATTTGCTTTATTTAGACGAAATGAGAAGGCTGGAAAAAGAGGTGGCTGGTTTTAATTTTATTCCCACGCTTTCACGGGAAGGCTGGGAAGGTTGTTGCGGCTATGTTCATGCCGTTTACGAAAATTTAATCAGGCAACAAATAAGTGGCAATGAAGGGTTGCCGCCCGCCCAGTTTTTTTTATGTGGGTGGAAGAATATGGTAGATGAAGCAAAAGATCGAATTATAAAATTAGGCTACACTAGAAAAGATGTGCATTTGGAATTGTATGGATAATACAGACGAAATAGGGGTTTAATGAATAACGACTACAATCCAATTTTTAGAGGCTACTTTGCTGCTTCGCTCTGGAGATAAATCAATGTTCCGAACTTTCTTACACCTTCCAGAAACATATTCAGGCTAACGGGTTTAGCAATTTTGTGTATTATAATTCACTATCTTCATTTTGTGAAATCAAAATTCAAATTCGATACAGTAAAGGCAGTTGCATCAATCAAATTGGTATTGTCTAATATGGACACCAAAGGTTGTGACTTTCACAAGCTTTTTAAAATACTGTATTTTGCCGAGAGAGCCCATCTTTCAGAATACGGGAGACCTATTACAGGCGACAACTATGTTGCGATGAAAGACGGCCCAGTGCCTTCAAATGTTTATGATGTTTTAAGAGCCTTACGAGGCGATTCTATTTTTATTACTTCTGTAAACTTTGCGCAAGATTTTGAGATTAGAGACCGTTATTATATTTTTTTGTTAGATGACAATTTGGATATGGATATTTTTTCTGAATCAGAAGTTGAATGTTTGATAGAATCAATTGAAGAGAATAAAAATTTGAGCTTTACCATCTTACGTGACAGGTCACATGATTCTGCCTGGAATTCTGCTAATAGAAATGATGATATGTCAATGTTTGATATCGCAAAAGCAGGTGGTGCTAATGATGAATTAGTAAAATACATTTCTGTGACTGCGGAAAATAGAAAGATTGATTTGAATAAAACCCACTCCTTTGTTTGAAATAGGAACTGTTTTAAAATTATTTGTGCATGATACGACGCCCCCTAAAGTTAAGTATTGTATAATTGTTGGAGTTTGCAGCTCAGACATAGCCACCATATTTATAAATTCAGGATTGCGCCCAGAACATTTGCCTAATGGGATCCAATTACTCCAGCTACCAGTAACAACGACAGATTTACCTGAACTAAAATACGATTCAATCGTTGATTGTTCTGAAATAGCCGAAAGAAATAAAAACGAGTTAAATACTATACTTCAGAAGGAGCCAGGAAGAAAAGTAAGAGCGTTATCAAAGAACAAAGTTGAAGAAATTGTAAGATTAGTTAAAAATGCTAAAACTATATCTACTGCTCAAAAAAAGAAATTCAACTTGATCTAAAGCTTTCATCCCTTTCCATCAGGCAAGACTTTAGCTAAAGTTACAGTAATATACTTTTCTGCCGAGAAAAGGTAAAAAGACATCAAAGGATGATGGGCAGCTCCCGTACTCATAGGTTTCCGTTAAACTCTACGATGTTTGCTGCAACACCATTCTTTTAATTTCCGACAACGGCATTCGTTCCTGCTTCATACTATCTCTGTAACGAATAGTAACTGTGCCGTCTTCTTTGGTTTGATGATCTACCGTTACGCAAAAAGGCGTTCCAATAGCATCCATCCGGCGGTACCGTTTTCCGATGGTGTCTTTTTCTTCGTAAAAACAATTAAAAAAGGGTTTGCATTGGTTAAAAAGATCTTTTGCAATTTCGGCTAAACCATCTTTTTTTAAAAGTGGCAAAATAGCCAATTTTACTGGCGCAAGCGGGGGTGGAAAGGCCAACACTACGCGACTGTCTTTTCGATCATCGGTACTTAAATCTTCTTCTTTATAAGCTTCGCTTAAAATCAGCATCACCGTTCTATCCAACCCAACAGATGTTTCTACAACGTAGGGAATGTAGTTTCCATAGGGTTTTCCAGTGCTTTCGTCAATGTCATTATCAAAATATTGCATTTTCTTTTTGCTCCATTGCTGATGTTGTTTTAAATCAAAATCGGTACGGCTGTGTATGCCTTCCACTTCTTTAAAACCAATGGGAAAATGGTATTCTATGTCGCAGGCCGCATCGGCATAATGGGCCAGTTTTACATGATTATGAAAACGGTATTTATCTGCCGAAATACCCAGGGCGAGATGCCATTTGAGGCGTTCTTCTTTCCAGTATTCGTACCATTTTTGCTGCGTGCCGGGCCGAACAAAAAACTGCATTTCCATTTGTTCAAATTCGCGCATGCGAAATATAAATTGGCGTGCTACAATTTCGTTGCGAAAGGCTTTGCCTATTTGAGCAATACCAAACGGAATCTTCATGCGACCCGTTTTTTGCACGTTTAAAAAGTTTACAAAAATGCCTTGCGCTGTTTCGGGGCGCAGATAAATTTTATTATCTTCTGTTTCGGATGATACCGCGCCAAATTCGGTGGAAAACATTAGGTTGAATTGACGGGCGTCGGTCCAGTTGCAGGTGCCGCTTACGCTGCATACAATTTCTCTTTCTTCAATTAATGTTTTAATGCCCGGCAAATCATCGGCTGCCAGCAGGGCCTCCATTTGGGCTAAAAGCACTTTGGCTTCGTCGCTTTTACCATCTGCCTCCAAGGCATCGGCTGCGGCTTCTATTAAATGATCGACACGGTAGCGTTTGTTGCTGTCCTTATTATCAATCATCGGATCGCTAAAATTATCAACATGTCCACTTGCTTTCCAGGTAGTGGGATGCATAAAAATGGAGGAATCGAGCCCCACAATATTTTCGTGCATTTGCGTCATGCTGCGCCACCAATGATCTTTAATATTTTTTTTGAGTTGGCTGCCCCATTGACCGTAATCGTAAACGGCGCCCAAACCATCGTAAATTTCTGAGGAAGGAAATATAAAACCGTACTCTTTACAATGCGCTATAATGGCGGCAAACCTATTATTATCGGTTGACATGGGGGCAAAAGTAAAGACAAAGTTTTGCAGATATAAAAACCTTTAAAAAAGAGGTACAATTGGGCATGCTTATGCTACCGCATTTAC
Source organism: Chitinophagales bacterium (assembly GCA_038243445.1). Lineage (GTDB taxonomy): Bacteria > Bacteroidota > Bacteroidia > Chitinophagales > Chitinophagaceae > Flavisolibacter. Next base: position 18,070 of record JBBSRB010000053.1, read on the forward strand.
TGGAGGTGGGACCCAATGTACACTACATTCAAGAGCTATTAGGCATTTCAGTATTAAAACCACCACTCCTTATTTGCGCGTTGCCAGGGAAAAGCTGGTGGTTATTGAAAGCCCTTTGGACAGCCTTTGAAACAAGGCGGCATTGACTGGGACGGATGATTGCCGCAATGCGCTATAAAAATAGCGCAATGAACTTTATTTGAAAATCAATGGTTTAAAGATTTTAAAATTGCGTATAATTGCTTAAATACAAGCGTTAGCGGTCATTGTAGAGCGACACCAAAACATATGGTTAAAAGATAAAATATGAGAAAAGTAATTGCAGCATTAAATATGACACTTGACGGAATTTGCGACCATACAGCAGGAATTCCAGATGAAGAAATTCATCAACATTATACTGAATTATTGAGTCAAGGAGACACCATTTTATACGGCAGAACTACATTTCAACTTATGGAATTTTGGCGAACAATTTTAGAAAATCCTTCAGAAAAAAAATCAATGAATGACTTTGCAGTAGCTATTGACAATATTCCAAAAATAGTTTTTTCACATACCATGAAAAATATTGAATGGGAAAGCGCAAAACTTGCAACAAAAGATATCGATAAAGAAGTTTTAGAACTCAAACAACAAAAGGGCAAAGATATATTAGTGGGTAGTCGGAGTTTAATTATTCAGCTAATAAACCTTGATTTAATTGATGAGTTTCAAATTTGTATTTATCCGATGATAGAAGGAAAAGGTCTGC
>JBBSRB010000054.1:0-18434 GCA_038243445.1 Chitinophagales bacterium
TATTTTCAGGAAAGTACAGAAAGAGAGCGGACCCTTTTTTAAAGGTTTTAGGCTGTTTCAAAGTTACTCATCCATTTCATCCAGCGTTTCCTGCCCTGCGGTAACCAGCACTTTATCTATGCGGTGCCCGTCCATATCTATTACTTCTATTTTAAAATCTTTCCAGTTAATAGTGTCTCCGGTTACCGGTATGCGTTCCAACTCGTGTAAAATACATCCTGCAAGTGTATCAAATTCTTTTTCGCTGTCGTTCATCCATTCTGTTTTATCAAACCGGCTTAAAAAGTCGTAAAAGGGAATTTGCGCGTCTACCAGAAAGCTGCCGTCTTCGCGTTGTGAAATTTCATAATCATCGGCGCCATCTGGCTGCGGCATATCGCCAATAATCGCTTCTAAAATGTCGTTCATCGTAATCATTCCCAACACACTTCCATATTCATCTACAATAAAACACGAATGTATTTTAGACTCCCGGAACTTTTCCATTACCTGGTAAGCCGTGTTGTTGTCGGGTACAAAAAGTGCCGGCTGTAAAAGGTTTTTAAAAAGGGTAAGATCGTGTGATACATATAAATCTTTAAGTGAAACCACACCTTTAATGGTATCGATTTCAGCATCGCAAATAGGATAAATAGAATGCGGGTCCTTGATGATTTTTTCGCGAATTTTTGCTTCGTTGTCGTTAATGTCAAACCAAATCATATCGCTCCGGTGCGTCATCAGCGAAGTAATATTTCTATCGCCCAAATGAAACACCCGTTCTATAATATCCTGCTCTGCTTCTTCAATGGCGCCATGCTCAGTTCCTTCGTTTATAATGGCTTTTATTTCTTCTTCTGTTACCTGGTTGGTATCGGATTTTATATTAAAAAGCTTTACAATAAAAAAAGATGATTTGGTAAGCAGCCATACAAATGGTGAAGTAATAAGGCTTACTATGGACATAGGTTTGGCCATGCCTTTGGCAATTGCTTCGGGCCTTGATAAGCCAATGCGTTTAGGCACCAACTCGCCTAAAATAAGCGAAAAATAAGTAAGTAAGATAACGATGATGGCGGTAGCCAAACCCTTGCTATAGGGTTGCAATACGTCCCACTGGTTTAGGAACCCCACAAAATTGTCGGTTAGTTCTTTACCCGAATAAATACCTGTTAAAATACCAATAAGTGTAATGCCTATTTGCACTGTAGAAAAAAACCGGTCGGGATGGTTTGCCAAATCCAGTGCTGCCTTAGCCTTTTTATCGCCTTTGTTTGCCTGTGTTTCCAGCCTTGCTTTGCGGGCTGATACAAGCGCGATTTCCGACATTGAAAAAACACCATTCAACAAGATCAATGCCAGTAATATTAAAATTTCCATTTATGGATTAAAGTTAGTTAACAAGCGCAAAGCTACCCCATTTGTTACGAAACACGTATGCAGTCAAAACTCCTGCCATAAAGCCAAGGGCTGCGCCGCCTGCAATATCAAGTGGATAATGAACACCAACATATACCTGGGCATAACTTACAAAAAACGCCCAAACGTAGCTTAGATAAATCCATTTTTTAAACCGAACATAAAAAGTGGTGCTTATAAATGTAGCTATGCCAAAATGATTAGCTGCATGGTTTGAAGTAAAGCTGTAGCTGCCCGAACAATGCTTTAAAAGAAGCCGGACGTGGGTAAAAAACTCGGGATCCTGGCAGGGGCGAAGGCGTTGAAAACCTTCTTTAACTACTCTTGCGCCCACCACATCGGCAATAGCAATGGTGCACAAAAATAAAAGGCACCACCACCAACCTTTTACGCCATAATTAACCACAATAAACACCAGAATAAAAATATATAAAGGTGCCCAAAAAACGGAATCGCGAAAGTACGGCAGAACGGCATCGAAAAGAGGATTGGTGAACTTGCTGTTTAGTTGTATAAACAACCATTGATCCCCTTGCTCTATTTGCTGCCATATAGAAATCAAATCGGCCATTTCGCAAATGTAAGTGAAGGTTTTTTAGGCTTGCTTGTTTAAGGATTGAAAAACAATATCTACGTATCACTACATCTTCTTCGCTATAATAATCATCCGTGGTGTATTTCGCACATCATATTGAGACAAATGATAATCACCAAACACCTGCGTAACCTGCAGCCTTTGAAAAGCCAGCATATCGGTGAAATCGCCCAGGCTGAATTTTGCCACCTTTTCGATATGTTCCAATGGTTTATCCAGAGCAGGGTCAGCTACAGATATCTTTTTATAAAAATGGGTATCATCATGCCACCGAAGAAGGTTATAAGTTGTGTCGCCGATCTTTTTTTCTTCGGTTTGAACCAGCCGCTCTTCTATAAAATGAACATTTAGGTAATCGATAATAACAGTGCCTCCTTTTTTTAAACTGGCAGCAATAGTGCGCATCGCATCATCATGTTCGCGGCGGGTACTAAAATAACCAAAAGAGGTAAAAAAGTTAAAGGCAAAATCGAAATAATTAATCCAGAAAAGCAGCCGCATGTCGTGCACAAAAAATTGAAGGTTTTCTTTTTCGAGGTCTTTTGCGGCTGCAATACTGTCTGCCGAAATATCAATGCCTGTCACGTTAAAACCTTTTGCTGCTAAAAATCTGCTGTGTCGTCCTTTACCGCAGGCAATATCTACCATTCGGCTGCCAGGTGCAGGTTTCAGGTATTGAAGCAAACGTTCAATAAAGGCCTCTGCCTCTGTTTCATCGCGGTCAAAATACAACTTATGATAGTAGGTAGAATTAAACCAGCTTTTGTACCATTCTTTTTCCGGCATTACAACTTTTTACAAAAGTAACCTTTGCCCACAGTAAGTTTTTCAACATCTTGGCAGGGCAATTTGTAAAACCGTATTTTTGCAACCCCTAAATACTTTTTCTACAGTGGCATTGATCAAGAGCATTTCCGGCATCAGAGGAACAATTGGTGGCAAACCGGGAGATAACCTTTCACCTATAGATATTGTAAAATTTACCGCAGCTTATGGCTGTATCATTGCAGAAAACAATCCTTACAAAAACGGTGCGCCAAAAGTAGTTGTGGGCCGCGATGGGCGCATTAGTGGCGACATGGTTAGCCAGCTTGTGGTGCATACTTTGGTAAGTTTGGGTATAGATGTGCTGGATCTTGGGTTATCTACCACGCCAACGGTAGAAATAGCAACAAAAAAGGAAGAAGCTGCCGGAGGTATTATAATTACTGCAAGCCACAACCCCAAAGAATGGAACGCGTTGAAATTGTTGAACAGTGAAGGCGAATTTATTTCTGCCCAATGGGGCGAAGCTGTATTAAAAAGAGCTGCTGAAGGCGACGTTTTGTTTGCGCCGGTAGAAAAACTGGGACAGATTCTTACAAACGATTCGTACCTCCAAAAACATATTGATTTAGTAATTAATTATCCGCTTACCAATGTTGAAGCAATTAAAGCACGTCAGTTTAAGGTAGTGGTAGATTGTATTAACTCTACCGGGGCGTTAATAGTACCCCAGTTATTACACCAGTTGGGCATTGAAGATGTAATTGTATTAAATGGTGAGGTAAACGGCAAATTTGCTCACAACCCCGAACCATTGCCTCAGCATTTAAATGCATTGAGGAACGAAGTGGTGAAACAAAAAGCACACTTTGGTATTGCAGTTGATCCCGATGTTGACCGGTTATGCTTTATCAGTGAAGACGGAACGCCATTTGGTGAAGAATATACGTTGGTTGTTGTGGCTGATTATATCTTAAGCAGGCAGCAAGGCAATACCGTTAGCAACATGAGCAGCACCAAAGCTTTAAAAGAAATAACCCTTAAAAAAGGGGGGCAATATTTTCCATCTGCGGTGGGCGAAGTAAATGTGGTGGCCAAAATGAAAGAAGTGGCAGCCATTATTGGCGGCGAAGGAAACGGTGGCATAATAGTGCCCGATTTTCATTACGGACGTGATGCCTTAATTGGCATTGCTCTTTTCCTTTCGCATTTTGCCGAAAGTAAAAAAGACTTAAAATCGTTTCGTGCCAACTACCCTGATTATTTTATATCGAAAAATAAAATAGAATTAGAAAAAGACCTTAATGTGGCGGCAATTTTTGAACGCATTCAAAAGAAATATAAAAACAATCCAATAAACACCGAGGACGGATTAAAAATTGAATTTGATTCCGACTGGGTGCATTTGCGAACGTCGAACACCGAACCGATTATTAGAATTTATGCGGAGAGCAATTTTGAAACCACGGCAAATAATATTGCTATGCGCCTGATGCAGGATATAAAAGAATTTATTCAATAGAACAGGGTTATAAAGAACTGCACCTGCAATAAATAAACCATGTTGAACACTGAAAAAGGGTTTGCAAAACGTATTATACCTTGTCTTGATATTAAGGAAGGGCGAACCGTTAAAGGAACCAACTTTATTAATTTGCAAGATGCAGGAGACCCGGTGGAACTGGCTGCACTTTATGCAGAGCAAGGCGCCGATGAACTGGTGTTTTTAGATATTACAGCAACTATAGAAAAACGCAAAACTCTGGTAGAGTTGGTAAAAAGGGTAGGGCACACCATTAATATTCCATTTACCGTTGGCGGTGGAATTAAAACTCTGGATGATGTAAGTGTTCTTTTGGCTTCGGGCGCCGATAAAATTTCCATTAACACAGCAGCTTACAACAACCCGGCAATTATTGGCGATATTGCCCGTGCTGCCGGCAGCCAGTGCGTGGTGCTTGCAATAGATATAAAAAAAGAAGAAGACGGTGAATGGTATGTGTATTTAAATGGTGGACGAACAAAGACCGGCACAAAATGTTTTGATTGGGCTAAGGAAGCAATTAACCTCGGTGCCGGAGAAATACTATTGACTTCTATGGATCACGACGGTACAAAGGCAGGTTTTGCATTAGACATTACAAAAAGGTTTTCGCACCATTTATCTGTTCCCATTATTGCTTCTGGCGGCGGCGGAACGGAGCAGCACTTTAAGGATGTTTTTGAAATGGCAGATGCAGATGCGGCGTTGGCTGCCAGCGTTTTTCATTTTAAAGAAATGGCTATTCCATCGCTTAAAAAGTACTTATACGAACAACATATTCCAGTACGGCTCTAAACCATACCAACTAATAGGTACTGATCAATTCTTCTTTCTACATTCTTTCCGGAACCTTAATTCCCAACAACTGCATACTACTTTTAATTACCTCTGCCGTTGCGTTGCAAATGGCTAAACGAAGTTGCTTTTTTTCTTCGGTTTCGGCATTTAATACAGAGTGAGAAGTATAAAAACTGTTGTACGTTTTAGCTACAGTAAATGCATATACCGCAATCAACGAAGGATTTAAATCGGCAGAGGCGGCCTTAATTACTGCCTTGAATTGTTCCAGCAAAAGAAGCAGTTCTTTTTCTAATTTCAGGAGCGGGCTTCGCTTGTTTATAGTTAATTGAGCAGGTTGTTCGCGCCGCAAAATAGATTTGATGCGGGCATGTGTGTATTGAATAAAAGGTCCCGTAAAACCCTGGAAGTCGATGGATTCTTCGGGGTTGAACACCATCCTTTTTTTCGGGTCAACGCGAAGCAAAAAAAACTTTAATGCACCAAGTGCTATCATTTCGTAAAGGTCGGTGAGTTCCTGTGGCGTAAAGTCTTTTACCTTTCCGCTTTCTTCGGTTTTTTGTGCTGCTATCCTAACCATTTCTTCCACCATATCATCCGCATCTACTACGGTTCCTTCGCGGCTTTTCATTCGGCCGTTTGGCAGTTCCACCATACCGTAGCTTAAATGGTAAATTCCGTCGGCATAGGGCAAGTTTAATTTTTGAAGAATCAGTTTCAGCACTTTCATGTGGTAGTTTTGCTCGTCGGCAATCACATATATGCTTTTATCGTATCTAAACTCTTCATATTTCTGATGCGCCAAACCAAGATCCTGCGTTATGTACACCGAGGTTCCATCTTTGCGCAGCACCAGTTTTTCATCCAATCCTTCGGCCGTTAAATCTATCCAGGCGCTTCCATCTTCTTTCTTAAAAAACACGCCTTTTTCAAGGCCAATTTCTACAAACTGTCTTCCTAACAAATAGGTTTCGCTTTCGTAATAGGTTTTTTCAAAATCAGCTCCAATACGTTCGAATGTTTTGTCAAAGCCAGCATATACCCACTCGTTCATTCTGTTCCACAGCTCCATTACTTCGGGTTTCCCAGCCTCCCAATCCACCAGCATTTGTTGCGCTTTTTGCATGATGGGTGCACCCTTTTCGGCATCTTCTTTGGCCATGCCGGTTTGAGTTAAATGTGCTACTTCTTTTTTGTATTCATCGTTAAATCGAACGTAATAATCACCTACTAAATGATCGCCTTTGAGGCCGGTGGATTGCGGGGTTGCACCATTGGCAAATAACTGCCAGGCTATCATGCTTTTACAAATATGTATGCCGCGGTTGTTTACAATACTTGTTTTCATTACCTCACTGCCCTCTTTTTTTAAAATTTCGGCAACGCTCCAACCTAAAAAAATATTACGCAAATGGCCTAAATGCACCGGCTTGTTTGTGTTTGGAGAAGCGTATTCTACCATTATTTTTTGAGCTTCGGTATAGGTTGGTACAGCAGAAAACTGCAGGTTGTTTTGTGGGTTTAAATATTGTGTAATTACCTCATCTGCCAGCGTAAGATTTAAAAAACCTTTAATTACATTAAAGTGGGTGAAAATATTGTTGTTGTTTGCTGTAAGGTGGCTGCCTAATTCTTGTCCCAGCACTTCGGGAGCTTTACGCAAACTTTTTACCAAGCCAAAAAGCACAATTGTGTAATCGCCTTCAAACTCGGGTTTTGTGGTGTTTACCAAAACATCGTCGCTGAAAAAAGGAATTTTATATACTTCTTCCAGTGCTTTTGCAGTTTGTTCTTTTATCCTGTCAACAAGGTTCATCTTTTGGCCATTTTGGCGCAATTTACTTAATAGCCCGCACTCCAATTGTTTTTAAACACACCGCGTTTTCATCAAAATAAATATACTTCACAGAAAGTAAATACGATTTATTTTCGCAACCGTTCATGCGCCGCATACATCATAGAATAAGAATATGGATCTTAAACTTTGTGGATTTTTTTTATCCCCTGGTAAAAAAGTTTATGCCTCTGCAAACCTTTAGGTATGCAGCCTGTGGTGGTGGAAATACCCTTTTAAGTTTAGTAATCTATTTCATTTCGTACAATTACATTTTACACAAGCAAGTTCTTACCATAGGTGTGTTTTCGTTTAAGCCACACATTGCTGCCTTGTTTTTTTCTTTTTTAAGCTCCTTTCCAATTGGCTTTTACTTAAGCATGTACGTGGTTTTTCAGGGCTCGCAATTGCGCAAGCGGGTTCAGTTGTTCAGGTATTTTTTAGTAGCCATCGGTTGTATATTAATCAACTATGTGTTTTTAAAAGTTTTTGTTGAAGTGTTGGGCTGGTATGCAACGCCATCGCAAGTGGTAACTACCGTTTTCGTTATCCTTTTCAGCTATTTTTCGCAGCGGCATTTTTCATTTAAAACCACTGCCGCAAAAAAACCTTTACAAAAGGGTACCGTTTTTTAAAAGTTTTTCTCTTTCATCTTATTTGGTTTGCGCGTTTTTGCGTAAACGTTTTTGTTGAAAGTCTTACATCTGTCAAAATTGCATTTTTAAGCCGGCGGCATAATCATTGATAACCTATAGAGAACATTAAATTTTAAATTGAAATGGGAAAAATAATTGGAATTGACTTAGGTACAACCAACAGTTGTGTCGCGGTAATGGAAGGCAACGAGCCTGTAGTAATTGCCAATGATGAAGGCAGGCGCACCACACCATCGGTGGTAGCGTTCCTTAAAAATGGCGAGCGTAAAGTAGGCGACCCGGCAAAACGTCAGGCTATTACCAACCCGCAAAATACCATCTCTTCGGTTAAGCGCTTTATGGGCCGCCGCTATGATGAGGTAACGGAAGAAATTAGCCATTGGAGTTATAAAGTAGTAAAAGGTGACAATAATACGGTTCGTATAGATATAGATGGCAGGCAATATACGCCGCAGGAAATTTCGGCTATGGTGCTTCAAAAAATGAAGAAAACCGCCGAAGATTATTTAGGTCAGGAAGTAACCGATGCGGTAATTACAGTGCCCGCATACTTTAACGATGCGCAACGACAGGCTACCAAAGAAGCAGGTGAAATTGCAGGTTTAAATGTGCGCCGTATTGTTAACGAGCCAACGGCAGCTGCATTAGCGTATGGTTTAGATAAAGGTGGAAAAGATCATCATATTGCAGTTTTTGATTTGGGTGGAGGTACGTTTGATATTTCGATTTTGGAATTGGGTGATGGCGTTTTTGAAGTAAAATCTACAAATGGCGATACGCACCTTGGCGGCGATGATTTTGATAAAGTAATTATGGATTGGCTGGCCGATGATTTTAAAAAAGAAGAAAATATCGACTTGCGCAAAGACCCAATGGCTCTTCAGCGTTTGAAAGAATCATCTGAAAAAGCAAAAGTAGAATTATCTTCTTCTTCAGAAACAGAAATCAACCTGCCTTACATTACAGCCGTTGATGGAGTGCCAAAACACCTTGTAAAAAAACTTACCCGGGCAAAGTTTGAAGAATTAGCCGATAAATTATTTGATCGTTGCTTAAAACCTTGCGAAGCAGCTTTAAAAGATGCTGGTTATCAAACATCGCAAATTGACGAAGTTATTTTGGTTGGAGGCTCCTCCCGCATTCCGAAAGTGCAGGAAATAGTAGAAAAATTCTTTGGTAAAAAGCCCAATAAAAGTGTAAACCCCGATGAAGTAGTGGCTATTGGTGCTGCTATTCAAGGTGCGGTTCTTTCGGGCGAAGTAAAAGATGTGTTGCTTTTAGATGTAACTCCTCTTTCGCTGGGTATTGAAACTATGGGTGGCGTAATGACAAGGCTTATTGATGCAAACACCACCATTCCTACAAAAAAATCGGAAACATTTTCTACCGCAAGCGATAATCAACCAGGGGTACAAATACATGTGCTGCAGGGCGAACGCCCAATGGCTTCTCAAAACAAAAGCCTTGGCATGTTTAACCTTGATGGCATTCCGCCGGCACCACGTGGTGTACCACAGGTAGAGGTAATTTTTGATATTGACGCAAACGGTATATTACACGTTACGGCAAAAGACAAAGGCACTGGTAAAGAACAAAAAATACGAATTGAAGCGGGCAGCGGCTTAAGCAAAGACGAAGTGGAAAAAATGAAAGCCGAAGCCAAAGCAAATGAAGAAACAGACAAAAAAGAAAAGGAAAGAGTGGAAAAGATTAACCAGGCGGACAGTTTGATTTTTCAAAGCGAGAAACAATTGAAGGAATTTGGAGATAAGATTCCAGTCGAGAAAAAAGGACCTATTGAAACTGCCCTTGAAGGCTTGAAAACAGCCCACAAAACGCAGGACGCTACTCAAATTGATACCGCTATAAATACGTTGAACACTGCGTGGACAGCAGCCAGCGAAGAAATGTATAAGGCTACCCAGGATGGAGGCGCTCAGCAAGAGGGGCAACAAGACGCCGGCCAGCAGCAGCAAAACAGTGCCGGTCCATCGGAAAACGTAACCGACGCGGAATTTGAAGAAGTAAAATAAAACGCTCTATACGCTGTTTAGCAAATAATAAAAGCCTCTGAATTTTCAGAGGCTTTTATTATTAATTTTAAAAACAGCGGCTATAGTATTCTTTAGAAATGCACTAATCATTAAAACTCATTTTATAAACTAAAGCGCTGAAAACCTTTAAAAAAGGGGTAAAAAGCAAATTGAAAAGTGTATAATATCTACTGGATGCCTAAACAATCAGACTGCTTTTTCCTGAAAACAAACAGACGTAAAAAAGGCCTGCAAAACAATTTGCAGGCCCTTTTTTAAATAATATCGAAGCTTAATAATATTTGAAATTATCTGTGGAATTTTTCCATTCTTAATTTAAATAATATCCATCGCCAACACAAAAGATGTAAGCACAAAAGGAATAATAAACGTTAACCAGGGCCAATGTAAAAAGATAGCAATTATCAACGCAACGGTCGAAACCGCAAAAATTAACCAATAACGTGCTCTCGATTTTTCTTTCATTTCCATTGATTAAGGTTTCTGCAAAAATAAGGGACAAAAGCTTTCGCGCCTCTTTTTTATACCTCCCGGGTATTTGTAAATTGTCTTTGCAAGGGCTTTAGTATTTTCGCCGCTATTGTGTGTTTCAAACACAATGCTTATTATTCTACCTTTTAATATATTAGGGCATGCATATCGATTTTTATTTACGGTTCAGCACAAAGCCGGGAGAACAGCTTTCAATTACAACGAACGGAGTTCTATCAAATGACGGCACAGCACCGGTTATTCAAATGAATTATTTGAACGCCGAATTTTGGAAAGCTTCTGTCCAAATTTTTAACCATGATGAAGTTTTTCAATACCAATACTGCCTTTCTACTGAAAGCGGAGTGGAGGTTTTGGAAGGCGAACAGTCGCGGTGTATTGATCTTAAAAAAATTGGACGGCAATACATTGTGTTGGTTGATACCTGGAATAACGCAGGCGCTTTTGAGAACGTTTTTTACACGGCCCCTTTTTCGCAGGTTTTTTTTAACGACAGACAGTTTCCAAAAACAAAAAAGCAAAAAACCTACACTCATATTTTTAAGGTAAAAGCTCCTCTTTTAAAGCCAAACCAATGTGTGTGCCTTATAGGCAGTTCCGAAGGCCTCGGCGCGTGGCAGCAGGACGCTTGTTTCCTTCTTGAAAAAAGTGATGACTGGCACACGCTGAAAGTAGACCTTTCAAACGACGTTTTTCCAATAATCTACAAATACGGTGTGTATAATTTTAAGCACGATAGCTTTGTTTCCTTTGAAGATGGAGCAGACCGCTTACTGGTAACTACCGAGCCACACGGGGCGTTAACGGTTTTACACGATGGGTTTGTACGCCTTCCCAATAACCGATGGAAAGGCGCGGGTGTTGCCATTCCGGTGTTTAGTTTGCGCAGTCAAACCAGTTTTGGCACTGGAGAGTTTTTAGATATAAAGCTACTTGCCGACTGGGCAGCGCAAGTTCGGCTAAAGCTAATTCAACTGCTACCGGTTAACGATACTTCCGCAACCTTCACTAACCAGGATTCGTACCCTTACGCCGCCATCTCGGCGTTTGCCTTGCACCCGCTTTACATTAACCTTCAAAAGGTTGCAGGTAAAAAGCACGCTTCAGCTATTAAATCGCTTCAGAAAAAACAAAAGCAGTTAAACGCTTTGGCAGATGTAGATTACCAGCAGGTAATGCATTACAAAATGAATACGCTTCGCGAGCTGTATGAACTACAGGGAGATGAGTTTTTAAAAGAAGCCGAGTATAAAAGTTTTTTCGAAAAAAACGAACATTGGTTAATAGCATACGCAGCCTTTTGTGTGTTTAGAGATAGAAACGGCTCGGCAGATTTCACCACTTGGAAAACAGGTTCGGTTTACAACGAGGTAGAAGTAACCAGGCTTTCAGCGGCAAAATCAAAAACTGGCCGCGATGTACGTTTTTACTTTTATGTTCAGTACCATTTGCATTTGCAACTAAAAGAAGCCGCGGAGTATGCGCACAAAAAAGGGGTTGCGTTAAAAGGCGATATTCCTATTGGTATTTTTCGCAACAGCGTAGATGCGTGGACGGCGCCTGAATTATACAACATGAACTGGCAGGCCGGCGCACCGCCAGATGACTTTGCCGAAAAAGGACAGAACTGGGGTTTTCCTACTTACAACTGGCAAAAAATGCAGGAAAACGATTATCAATGGTGGCGCCAGCGCTTTGAACAAATGAGCGCTTATTTTGATTCTTTTCGTATTGACCACATACTTGGCTTTTTTCGAATTTGGAGTATTCCGATGGATGCCGTGGAAGGTGTTTTAGGCCGGTTTATTCCTGCCCACCCGGTTTATGTTAACGAGTTTTATAGCAAAGGAATTCATTTTAACGCCGACCGATTTTGCATTCCGTTAATTACAGACGAAGTGCTACAGGAAATATTTGGCAGTAACGCAGAATTTATCAGAGAAAACTTTATACAGCCGGCAGAAAAAAGCCAATACAGCTTAAAAGAAGAATATAACACGCAGCAAAAAATTAAAGTATATTTTGATGAACAGACTGACCTTGCCGAAAGAGAACAGTTGAAAAAGGGGTTGTTCGATTTGGTGGCCAATGTGCTTCTATTCAAAGAAGAAGGCAAGGGAGAGCAAGCTTTTCATTTCAGAATTTCAATGGAGCAAACCACTTCGTTTCAACTTTTAGATGAAGGCACGAAAAAGGGTATGAAAGAGTTGTACGTTGATTATTTTTATCGCCGCCAGAACCAGTTTTGGAGGGAAGAAGCACTGAGCAAATTACCTGCTCTAAAAAAAGCAACCAACATGCTTGTTTGCGGCGAAGACCTTGGCATGGTGCCGCACTCGGTTCCGGGTGTAATGAGAGATTTGGGGATATTAAGTTTAGAAATTCAGCGTATGCCTAAAAACCCTCAAATACAATTCTTCCATCCTAAAGACGCGCCGTACCTCTCGGTAGTAACACCATCTACGCACGATATGAGCACCATCCGCGGCTGGTGGGAAGAAGACCGAAACGGCACTCAAAAATTTTTCAACACTGAGTTGGAAGCACCCGGGCAAGCGCCGTATTTTTGCGAGCCGTGGGTTGTGCGGGCTATTGTTTTACAACATCTTTACTCGCCGGCCATGTGGAGTATTTTTCAGTTGCAGGATCTTTTGGGTATGAGTGAAACGTTACGTCGCGAAAACCCACAGCAGGAAAGAATTAACCACCCCGATGACCCGAAACACTTTTGGCGTTACCGCATGCATATTTCGTTGGAAGAGCTGATAAAAGAAAAAGAGTTTACAGCAGAACTGGAGGATTATGTAAAAAATAGTGGCAGAGATTAGTTATTTTAGGTTTTTACAAAAGCCATGCAGCCACAAACAGAAAACCCAATTTGCCCCTCTTGCGGTGGGGTTTTTACCGGCGCTTTTTGTGCCCGCTGCGGCCAAAAAAAACCGTCGCCACAAAGGTTTACATTAAAACACTTTTTTGAAGAAAGTATTGAAGGCTTTACGCATTTTGATAATAAATTTTTCAGAAGCATAAAGCTTTTATTTTTTAAACCCGGTTCGCTGTCGCGGCATTTTGAGCAAGGCCGCACAGTGCCTTTTATGAAACCGGTTCAGCTTTTTATTGTCAGTAACTTTTTGTTTTTTTTGCTTGTGGGGCGCTCCAACATCTTTGCCGTTGGCCTAAGTTCTTACCTCACTTTTGGTAACTATACCAGGTACGGAACAAAGGAAGCCGTTTTAAAAAAATTTGGTTCCGGGGCAAACCTCAATGAAGTGGCCCGGCTGTTTAACGAAAGGATAGCGTCACAATCGAAAGCCTTTATTGTGCTTTTTATTCCGGTGTTTGCTGTTTTTTGTGCGGTGCTGTTTTTAAAAAAGAAAAGATACTTTTCGCTTCACTTAACCTTTGCCACCCACTTTTTTACTTTTTTGCTTCTTTATTTTATTCTATTTCATTTTATTATTGAAGTAACTAATCAATATGTTTTCCATTTGTCGGTTGGTAATTTTGATCTGCTTGCCGTTGTATTGAATTTAATGGTATTTGTGGTTTATTTCGCGCTGGCTGCCACCCGGTTTTATCTAACAAAATGGTATTGGGCGGTTGTCATCAGTTTACTCATGGCCTTTTTATTTCTTTTAAGTTTACAGGCCTACCGCATGTTTCTTTTTTACAAAATCATTCATACATTTTAAAAAATGCAACTTCAGTATAAAGCCTTCGATCTAAAGTTTAAATATCCTTTTGGTATTTCTAAGGGTACCAAAACGCATCAGCCTACACTGGTAGTTTGTCTTCAGCATTTAGGGCATGTAGGCTGGGGCGAGGCACCGGCTATTTCCTATTACAATATTCCTATCGAAAAAATGATAGAAGATCTGGAGCGAAAAAAGGCATTTGTAGAAAAGTTTGCGTTTACCGACCCGGAGCGCTACTGGCATTATCTCCATCATGTTTATCCAGCAAATTCGTTTTTGGTTTGCGCTTTAGATATGGCCGGATGGGATTTATATGGAAAACTTAGAGGCAAGCCTTTAAGCCAACTTTGGAAAACAGCCGGTACGTTACAGCCAATTACCAATTATACCATTGGGATAGATTCTGTTGAACGGATGGTAGAAAAAATAAAAGAGCGGGAGTGGCCGGTTTATAAAATTAAATTAGGAACACCGGATGATATAGGTATTATAAAAGCACTACGTAATGTTACTACAGCCCCTTTCAGAATAGATGCAAATGCAGCGTGGATGGCTGAAGAAGCGCTTGAAAAAATAAATATTTTTAAAGATTTGGGGGTTGAATTTATTGAGCAGCCGCTTGCAAAAGACGACTGGGAAGGAATGAAGTATTTATATCAACAATCGCCCTTGCCGCTGATAGCTGATGAAAGCTGCGTGCACGAAGCAGATGTTGAAAAATGTGCGGGTCATTTTCATGGCATAAATATAAAGCTTACAAAATGCAGCGGCATTACACCCGCGCTGCGCATGATTGAAAAGGCTCGTGAACTGAACTTAAAAGTTATGATCGGTAGCATGAACGAATCAACCATTGGTTCGGCCGCCATTGCACACCTAATGCCCCTTGCCGATTATATAGATGCCGATGGACCGCTTTTATTAGAAGAAGATGTGGCAACCGGCTTAACCTACAAATTAAACGGGCAAATCGCTACCTCTGGTGAAACAGGATTGGGAATAACTTTTACCGATAAATTCACCATTTCTCATTAAACTACACTACAGCAAACGACGCTCTTTCCTTTTACCGTCGGAGTACAATTCTTTTCTGCAACCGTGGAGAGGGGCATAGGTGAAATAATTCTGGAACAATATTTGTAAATTGCGGCAAAACCGCATTAATGCGCACACTGTTCTTCTCTATTTTGACTTTCTCCGCTCTTTTTTCTTTTGCTCAGCCTTTTAGTGTTGGTATTTTCGGTGGCATTAGTAATTACCAGGGCGATTTAACCAATAAAGCTATTGTAGGCAAAAATACCAAACCTGCCCTTGGTCTTACAGCTAATTACGATCTTTCGGGGAGGGTAACCCTTCGTGGTGGACTAACATTTGCTTCTGTTTCCGCCAACGATAAATACAATGCTGAAAGCGCCAAAGCACGAAATTTAAACTTTCATTCGAATTTAACTGAGGTAAGCCTTTTAGCAGAGTTTAATGTGTTTAGCTTAGATGCCATACGTTGGACTCCTTATGCTTTTGGCGGCTTGGCCGTTTACCATTTCAATCCTTATACGCTAGATGGAGAAGGGCTGAAAACCTTTTTACAACCTTTAAGTACCGAAGGGCAGGGGATTGCAGGTTATTCAACTAAACCATACGCTTTAACTCAACTTGCCCTGCCTTTTGGCGGCGGTATAAAATATGCGTTCTCCGATAATGTTCGTATCGGATTGGAACTTGGTATGCGCAAGCTTTTTACCGATTATTTAGATGATGTAAGTACCAATTATGCCGACGAAATGGACTTGCTTTCCGCAAAAGGAGCCCGAGCGGTAGAGTTAGCCTACCGGACAGATGAGTTGGAAGGTGGCGATCCTACGTACCCGGCTAAAGGACAACAACGGGGTGGCGCAAAAGAAAAAGACTGGTATTATTTTTCCGGGCTTCATTTAACTTTCAGGCTTGGTTCCGATGGTGGCGGAAAGGGTAAATATGGCGTTGGCTGCCCTACCGGATTTTAACCAATTTAATTGTTCGGCGGAGGCTACTTTTGTAGTCCATGGCACATAAAAATCTTCAGCACTTTATCAGGATATTAGAAAAAGAGGGCGAGCTGATTCGTATAAAAACCTATGTAAACCCAGAGCTCGAAATAGCCGAAATAACCGACCGTGTTTCAAAAACGCCCGGCGGCGGTAAAGCGCTTCTTTTTGAAAACACCGGCTACGATTTTCCAGTTTTAATGAACGCTTACGGAAGTAACCGCAGAATGTGTCTGGCGCTTGGCGTGGAGCAATTAGATGATGTTGCAAAAGAAATAGAAAACCTTTTTCAAACCCTTTCCGCGCCAAAAGAAAACATTTTTGATAAATTAAAATTGCTGCCAAAGCTGGGGCAGTTTGCCAGTTGGATGCCGAAGGTAAACAGCGGCCGCGGCGAATGTCAGCAGGTAGTAATGCAAAATCCGGACATTACAAAACTGCCGGTAATTACCTGTTGGCCAAAAGACGGTGGACCGTTTGTAACACTTCCTATCATTCATACAAAAGACCCGAACAGCGGTGCCCGAAACGTAGGCATGTATCGTATGCAGGTATTTGGACCAACCCTTACCGGCATGCACTGGCACAAGCACAAAGTATCGGCAAAACATTTTAACGAGTATAAAAAGTTAGGAAAGAAAATGCCGGTTGCAGTTGCTTTGGGTGGCGACCCTGTTTATGCCTATTCGGCAACGGCGCCGTTGCCCGAAAACGTAGACGAATACATGCTTGCAGGGTTTTTGCGTAAAAAAAATGTTGAGTTGGTTCGCTGCATATCCCAGCCCGAACTTGAAGTACCTGCAGATGCCGATTTTATCATTGAAGGTTATGTTGACGGCGCCGACGAACTAATTTGGGAAGGTCCTTTTGGCGACCATACCGGGTATTACTCGCTGCCCGACTGGTATCCTCGTTTTCATATTACAGCTATTACCCATAAAAAAGGGGCAATCTATCCCGCCACCATCGTGGGCATTCCACCGCAGGAAGACGCGTGGCTTGGAAAGGCTACCGAACGCATTTTTTTAGCGCCTATGAAAATGACTATGATTCCCGAAATATTGGATATGGATATGCCGGTGGAAGGCGTTTTTCATAACCTCGTAATTGCACAGATTAATAAAGAATACGCCGGGCAAGGACAAAAAGTAATGAACGCTATGTGGGGCGCCGGGCAAATGATGTTTAATAAGATTTTGGTGCTGGCAGACCAGGGAGTGAAAATTCAGAATTACACAGAGCTGGCACAATACGTTTTTAAAAATTTAAATCCTGCTACGGATATTAATTTTTCTCAGGGTCCGATGGATGTACTCGATCATAGCTGCAGCAAAATGGGTTTCGGCGGTAAAATGTGTATTGATGGAACGCAGAAATTCGACGAGGAGCGAGACGATCACTATTTAACGGTAGATAATGTTCAATTATCGAAGGGCCTTTTTAATGAGTTTTCGGAAATCAAAAGCGTGAATACGAACTTGCTGAAAAGCAACATTCCGGTCATTATTGTCTCCGTTGATAAAAGCCGAAAAGGACATATAAAAGAACTGCATCAGCAGCTTTGCCAATCGGTAGAATTAGAGGGAATTAAACTTATTTTGTATGTAGAAGGAACCGTTGATGCGAACGATTTACCCATTGCGCTTTGGCGCTTTTGCAACAATTTAGATCCAAAGCGGGATTTTGTTTTATCCGAACGCCCATCTGTTTTAAAGGGTGGCGAAACTTTTGCCTGCATGGGACTTGATGGCACCCGCAAAACAAAACAGCACGACGGTTTTAGCAGAGATTGGCCTAATATCATTGTAGCAAACAATCAAACCATTGAGGCAGTAGATGCAAAATGGGAGCGTCTTGGTTTGGGTGAATTTTTGCCATCGCCATCGCTAAAATTTAAAGGACAGATGTATGGCGAAGAAGCTGTTGTAGCTTCTATTTAAATTGTATCTTAACAGCAATGAACGAAGAGTTTATAACAACAAACGGAAGAGTAATTTTTGAGCGAAAGGTGCTTTTTATTAAAACGGCTAAAATGCGCTTTAGCGATTCAGGCCTCGGACAATGGCTTTGGGCGTTGTTGCCTGTTGGGGTTATTACAGCAAGTTTTTTTAAAGAAGATGAAGTAAGAAAATGGGCTTCCATCCTGATTGCTACCGTTATATTTAGTAAAAATTTTGTTTTATTAAAACACCTGATTGTCAAAAAATCCTTTGCGAGTAGAATCCCTTTAAAAAGGGTTGTTTTCTTTCAACTTGAACCAGATGCAACCGGATTAGAAACAAAGGTGCATTTAACATTATCATCTGGCCGGGTGCGAACCATTTCATTCAGAACGTTGGAAAAACAATATGAACCATTTACCGAACTTCTTTTAAACCATTGTGCCTTGGCAAAAGTTGCCTGACTTGCAGACCCTTTTTGATATGTTTTTGTTTGTAAAAAAGCATTTAAAAAACACCCCCTTTTTTGATAGTTTTTTTAGGTTTTGAAAGGCTTACTACAGAAAAAATTCACCCTTTCTGGTGCGCTTTAACTTTATAAGTTTTCTTTAATAAATTATTTCTTAAACTTACAAAATGA
>JBBSRB010000055.1:0-18189 GCA_038243445.1 Chitinophagales bacterium
ATACTGTACGCAACACTTCGGCGTGTTCTTCTCCCTCAAATTGCTTTATTACATCAATATCACCGGTTGTTTCCAGCACTACAACTTCCAACTGCTCCATTCTTGAAACGCCCTTACTTCGCGCAGCGGCAAACAACTCGTCTTTTGTGATTCTTTCCCGCTTCATAACATCCATCAAAATTTCGCCCCTATAAACTAACAATGTTGGTTTGTTAGTTACTAAATACTTAACTGCTTTATACTTGGTAGAAAGTGATGTAATTAAATATTGCAGCAGTATCAATATTAAAAAAACAAGGACACCATCGGTTAGTGCCACCTTTTTGTTTAACGAAACAGTAGCAAGGCACGAGCCCAAAGCAACGGTAACAACAAAGTCAAACGCATTCATTTTTGCTAAGGTTCGCTTACCAGAAACGCGTAGAAAAAAAATGAGGCATATGTAAGCCAAAATGGTAATGATAAAGCTTCTAATTAGACTTTCCCAACTATCGAAAAAAATGTTTTTCATGTTTATTATTTGTTTTACTTAAGCAAAACCCACGCCTCTGTTTTGTTATTACATTCGTAATGTTTCTTTTGATAAACCCGCGCCTATTGCCTAATACAATGGTGCAATAATTGTAACCACTCCTTTTTTTATTCCTTTTTTTATTCCTTTGTTTCAACGAACCTCTTTTTATGGATAAAATATTAGAACGCCTGGAAGTTTATTATGAGGCCTTTTTAAAAGCAGTACCGCGCATTGCGCTGGCCATATTAATTTTAGTTGCCGGTATTTTAATTGTAAACTGGCTTACTTCCCTATTTCAAAAAAAGCTTAGGCGCAAATCTCACGATCCGCTTATGAGCTCTTTTTTAGCCAAAGCAATTAAATTAGTATTGGTTATTGCTCTTTTTCTGCTGGCCCTTCAGGCTGCCGGTTTAAACGGCATAGCAGGCGCCTTATTAGCGACTGCCGGTGCATCGGCGGTAGTATTGGGCTTTGCTTTTAAAGATATTGCTGAAAACTTTTTAGCAGGTATTATTCTTGCTTTTAACCGTCCGTTTCATGTAAACGATACTGTACAAATTGAAAATATTTTTGGAAAAGTAAAGTCCATGGAATTTAGATATACCAAAATTGCCACTTTCGATGGTCGAAATGTGTACATACCCAATGCCGATGTATTAACCAAACCAGTATATAATTATACAGAAGATGGTTTTTACCGGTCTGACTTTGTGGTAGGAATTGCTTATGAAAATGACATTGAAAAGGCGAAAGAAATTATAGCAACTTGTTTTGAAGAAGACGATAACATTGTGAAAGACGAACAGCATGAGAATTTTGTGGCCGAAGACGAGCTTGCAGCAAGTACTGTTAATTTAAAAGTATTTTTTTGGGTGACAACGGAAGACTTTCGGCGCGGTACATTGCAAACCCGCGGACGCCTCATTCAAAAAGTAAAAATAAGGCTGGAAGAAAATGGCTTTAATCTCCCAGCCGATATTAGAGAACTTAAGTTTTATGATGCTTCAAAGCCATTTCAAATAGTTTCATCAGTAGAAAAACACATGGAAAAGGGGTAACAATTTTATACTAAGATTGTATTAATGATTACGTAAACGACCGATCGTTGTATCGAGTGCACTCTTCATTTTATCAATAGCGTTTTTTAAAGCTTCTTGAACAGTGCCGCCGTGAGCTGTAACAGCTACCGGCTGAAGCCCCTCAAGTCGCGCTTCAAGCATACAACGTTTATCGTTGACACCGCTTTTGTGGCTGTTTTCATCGTTTAAATGAACTTCTACTCTTGTTATCTGTTCATCAAATCTTTTTAAAGAGTCTGCAACGGTGTTTTGAATAAAATCACTTAAACCTTCGGTACCTGTAATGTTGTTATCTGAATTAATCTGTATCGTCATTTTGTTTTTATTTTTTATTTAATAATAGAATTACTAATTGTTTGCACATAGTATTTATGCAATTTTAACGCCCGGCTGCTATTTTTTTTTTGATTGACCAGGTAGTTAGAAAGACAGAGAGAATTAATTTTCTTTATAAGATTTTAAAGCAACCCTTTTATAGGTGTTTTTGTGATTGCGGTAAACGTTATTCCCGAGCTATGGTAAACCCTTTTAGAGCCCTTTTTGTTATACGCGCAGCAATCCCCGAAAACCTCGCCCGCCATAGTAAGATTCTACACCATTGTGATAAATGAAAACTTTCCCAAAACGGTAGTCGCCGAAGATGGCTCCGCCGAGTAACCTTATTTCGGAAGGAGTATAAATCCAGCTGGAAGTTTTTGTATCGAAATTGCCCAGTTTTTGTAGTTCATAGTATTGCTCTTCGTTTAATACATCTACACCCATTTCTGCCGCCAAACCGAGAGCACTGTTTCTTGGCTTGGCGCTTTTTCTTTTATTTAATGCATCATTGTCGTAGCACAAACTTCTTCTGCCTGATGGACTTTCAACGGAACAATCAAAAAACAGGTACTCATCGCTTTTTTTATCATAACCAATTACATCGGGTTCACCGCCTGTTTCTTCCATTTGATTTAGCGACCAAATTTTATTCTCACTTTTTTCTAATTTATTTTGAATATCATCCCACGAGAGGCCTTGGTGCCGGTCACTTTTTTTATCGAAACGATTGCGCAACAATTCAAAAAGCTTGTTTTTCTTTTGCTGTGGTAAGCTAAATTTATCCATTGTTGAAAGATTAAAAATGTTCGTTCTATTAAGTACCCTTTGGGTGCTAAATAGAAATTAATTGTTTTATTTTGAAATGCCTGCAATTTATTTGTAACAGATTAAATTTATTTTATCGTTTCCTTTACTTCACCGCAAGTCATCATCTTTTCACCAAAATACGGATTTCGTATTTGATTACTCCTGGCAAAACCGGTGTTCCTTGTTGGCAATTGCTTTCGTAACAAAACAGAAAATTGTACCGGTTATTTTTCAAATCATCCAAAAAATATAACAGCATAAAGCCAAACGGCTGTACTGGCAAAAAGCAACGAATCAAACCGATCTAAAAAACCACCATGCCCGGGCATAATAGCGCCACTGTCTTTTACGTTGGCTTTGCGTTTTAGCTTGCTTTCAAAAAGATCGCCAAAGGTGCCGCTAACCGCCGCAATGGCCGAAATAGCCGCTGTATGTGCTACACTAAAAACGCCGGTAAAGTAGGCAACAGCACTCAATAAAAACACGGCTAAAAGGGCGCCGCCAAGAGTTCCTTCCCAGGTTTTTTTGGGCGATATAGAACTTAAAGGTGTTTTGCCAATAAACGATCCTACAATGTAGGCCGATGTATCGTTTACCCAAACGGTAAGTATGACAAGCAGGGGTATGATTGTGCTGAGGCGGTAGGATTCTTCGTCCCAATGAAAACGCAAATAAATAAAAAGAGAAAAACTGAGCGATAGATACAAGAGCCCTATAACAGAAAAACCTATGTTGGCGACAGATGCCTGTTTTACTGGAAGCAGCATGAAAACGGGTAATAAAATCAAAAATATAAGTCCCAGCAAAAAGCCAATTTCTGTAAGGGTAACGCCGCCCACTACAAGGCTGTTATTGGTAAAAAAAAGCATCAGGCACCATCCGGCCTGCATTACGCCAAACCGGTGAAGTACCGATATATTTTCGTATTGGGGATGAAAAAGCCGCACCAGTTTTTGGTATTCTACCCAGCAGCCAAAATTTATAATAGTAAATAAAATAAAAAACGACCATTGGTTCCATAAAAGTCCAAAGGCCATAATAGCTACAAATAAAATGGCGGTAAGTGCCCTTTTTTGAAACGTTTGTTTGTTTAAAGCCATGCCTAAAAAGTTATTATCTTCTCTTCCTCATCAACATCTTCTGCAAGCAATTTTTTATAGCTTGCAGAAGAATTTTTTTTCATCCACCAAATGGCTAAACCTACAACCGCGGAACTGGCCAATGCAGCCAGCCCAATGTGAGCAGGGTTTAACAATGGCGCATCGGGGTTTTCAATCATTTGCGGGTTAAAATACGCCAGCACAATAATAAACGCATCGTATATAAAATGGGCTGCTATAGCCGTAAACAAACTTCCACTGTACCAGTAAATGGCGCCCAGCACTATGCCCAGTAAAAAGCGGGGAATAAATCCAAAAAACTGAAAATGGAAAAAAGAAAATAAAAAGGCTGCCAAAATAATTCCTATCCAGGAGTTTTTGGTGCCTTTTATAAACAGGCGTTGTAGTATGCCTCTAAAAAAAAGCTCTTCGCCAATAGCTGCAAAACCAGCAATAAAAACAAGGTTCAGCAATAAGTCGGAAACAGAATGTGTGCCCAACATAAACTGAACTGTTTTTGCAGCCTCTTCTTCCATGCCTTGCGCCCACGTGTGCAAATCGGCGCCAAAATTCAGGTTCCGGTTTATTATGCCCGTATATTCTACCACGGGTAAAGCTAATACAAGCAGCACCACCGCCACCGGCCAGTACCCCTTTTTGAAAGGTTTTTGTAAGCCCAGGTATAGCTGCGGCCGCGGGTGAGAAAAATAAGCAAACAAAAGAGATGGAATGACAAACAAACCTAAAAATTGCAGCAACAGCATACCACGTAAAAGCGTCAGCATTTTTGGATTTTCACCTGCAAATTTGCCGGCATCTGCCATTTGAAGCAAACTAATGCCCATAACCGCCGATAAAATAGTGCTGCCTATTACCGACACTACAATGAAAATGCCGAAAGCCAAACCTAAAAACAAGAATAGCTGCTGCCATACAGGTTTGGTTTTAAGATATGTTTGCATAGATTCAAGCTTCTTTAAGTGTAAATTTGCCGCCCGAAGATAAGTACCTAATCTACAACACCACTTCCATTGATAAAAATTGGCAACATAACGCTTCCCCCTTTTCCGCTTCTTTTAGCGCCTATGGAAGATGTATCTGACCCCCCTTTCAGAGCAGTTTGTAAAGAAGCCGGCGCCGATTTAATGTACACCGAATTTATATCCAGCGAAGGCTTAATAAGAGATGCTATAAAGAGCCGGAAAAAGCTGGATATTTTTGACTACGAACGACCGGTAGGTATTCAAATTTTTGGCGGCGATGAAGAAAGCCTTTCGCTTGCAGCTAAAATTGTAGAAGTAACCAACCCCGATTTATTGGATATAAATTTTGGCTGCCCGGTAAAAAAAGTAGCCTGCCGCGGCGCAGGTGCCGGTGTGTTAAAAGATATAGATCTAATGGTTCGGCTAACCGCCGCGGTAGTAAAAAGTACCTCGTTGCCGGTTACGGTAAAAACCCGTTTAGGTTGGGATGATGACACAAAAAATATTGAAGAAGTGGCCGAACGCCTGCAGGATGTAGGCATTAAAGCGCTTGCCATACACGGCCGTACCCGCACCCAAATGTATAAAGGCCAAGCCGATTGGACCTTAATTGGTAAAGTGGCTCAAAACCCCCGCATTCACATACCTATTTTTGGAAACGGCGATATTGATTCGCCGCAAAAAGCGGTGGAATATAAAAACCGTTATGGTGTAGATGGCATTATGATTGGCCGTGCCGCTATTGGTTATCCGTGGATTTTTAGAGAGATAAAACAGTATGTAGCTACCGGCGAAATTTTGCCTTCACCAACTATTGAGGAAAGGGTAACTGTAGCCCGAACCCATTTGCATAAAAGCGTACAATGGAAAGGGCTTGTGGTAGGCATAAACGAAATGCGCCGCCATTACACCAATTACTTAAAAGGCTTGCCCAATATTAAGGAATTTCGGGGGCGGCTGGTTACCCTTTGCACCGTGGAAGAAATAGACGAAGTGCTGGATGAAGTGGCTGCCGCATATGCTGGATTTGAATTTGTAAAAACACCCATTGAGTTAATTAATTACCACGAAAAATGCCCGGTGTAACGTAGATTGAAACTTGCACATTTTAACCATACCTAACTATACCTGGTTTTTTTATAAACGAACTAAAACACATCAAAAAGGGGTGTACATCCATCCTTGGAATATGGTTTATTTATCTGTAAAAATCCGTAATCAAAAAGTAGCGCAAAGCATGAGTTAATTAGAAACAAACTTCAAACCTACAATAGAAGAAATAAGTGTGGTGATAAAAAACAATCTCCAAAAATCGGCCGGTTCTTTAAATATAATTATTCCCACCAAAACTGTTCCCACTGCGCCAATGCCCGTCCACACGGCATAAGCCGTACCAATGGGCAACGTAAGCGTAGCGCGGTACAATAAATACATGCTGGCAGAAAGGCACAAAAAAAACAGGAGCATCCACATTGTCCAGGTGCTGCCAGTTGCCGCTTTTGCTTTGCCGAGGCAAGCTGCAAAACCTACTTCAAAAAAGCCGGCAATAATTAAAAGTATCCAGTTCATTTTTTAAAATTAAAAACGTATAAAAAAGGGTAGTTATAGCAGTAAATATAAAAGCACAAACAATTAAGAGCAGCAGATAAATCAATTAAAGCAAAGCTTTTCAAAAGCAATCCACTATTAATTACTAATTACCAAATCCTCATTAATTATCCTTTTATTGCATTTGCTACTTCGGCCGATAGTGGCGATACTGACGCATCAAAATAGTACGTTAATGTTCCTTCTTCATCAACCAGGTATTTACAAAAATTCCAGTTTGGTGCTTCCTCGTTCCAGCCGTTTTTATCTTTACTCGTCAGCCATTTGTAAATTTCATTTTGCGCTTCTTTTTTTACTACAACTGTTTTTATTGCCAGGGGAAAAGTAACGCCAAAGTTCACTGTGCAAAATTCCTGTATCTGCTCATTGGTTCCTTTTTCCTGCTCACCAAAATCGTTTGCCGGAAAGCCAAGCACAACAACAGATTCTTTGTACTCATCATGCAACTGTTGCAAGTCGGCGTACTGCGCCGTATAGCCACAATCAGAAGCCGTATTCACAAACAAAATCTTTTTGCCTTTAAAATCTGAAAGGTTTCTTTCTTTTCCATTAACCGTTGTAAAAGCCAGGTTGTAAAGCAATTCTTTCGGGCGTTGAAGGTTTTCGTTTTTCAGTACCTTGGTGTTTTTACCTGCCCATTTTGTAGTGCGTAACAAAAAAGGGTAAATCGCTTTCAGTATTCGTTGTCTGATGGTCATAAAATAAAATTCTTTTTTTCTAATGTTCTTTGTATAGCGTGGTTTGGAAGTCTCAGCGCTGTAAAAGTCCTTTGCTTATTCAGCCTCCTTATCACACCTAAAGGACTTTCATGTTTGTTAATCAAAAGCCCTTACAAAGGTGCGTTATCTGCTTTAGTAAATACCCGGAGATTATTCTTATAAGAGTATTATCTACTAAAAAACATGCGTGTTTGTACCCTTGTATTTCATAGCTGATGTTGCGTACTTGCAGGTTGTTTCAAGCGCCTTGTCAGGCTGCATGAAAACAGGCCAAAAATCCGTTACTCAGGTAGCTCCTGGTTAGTGAACTCAAAACCTGCTCCTATGAAAAAACTTTACCCTTTTTTGCTGTTACTCGGCGCCGTGCTGGAAGGCGGCTCTTTCAATACTTTACTGGCACAATGCCAGCTCCAGGTTTCGGCTGTTAGTTTCGAGTCTCGTTGCACTTCTACGGGGATCGTTTCGATAACAGTTACCGGTGGTTCGGGCAATTATAATTATAAAGCTGTTGGCCCGCTTACAACGCCTTTTACTTCTGCCGCCACCATTACCGGGCTAAAACCCGGCGTTTATAAAGTAGTGGTAAAAGATATAAATACCGGTTGCGAAACCACCAAAGAAAATGTAGAAGTGGAAGGCACTTATAGCGATCCACGTTTTGGTTTAAGCAAAACAAATGTAAGTTGCCTTCAAAACGATGGCACTATAACAGTTGATAATGTGCAATACGGCCGCAATCCTTTTTCTTATGCTATTATTGCCCCTTCGCCAGCATTTATTGGGCTAACCAGTAACACAGGTGCTTTTACTAATCTAATTGCCGGCGAATATTTTATTCAGCTACGCGACTCCTGTGGCGGCATACAGGTGCGCCGGACTATTATTGAAGAATACAGTTGGGGTTTTGATGGAATAACGGTAACAAAAGTTGGTTGCGATAGCGCCGATGCCTTTATTAATGTTAAAGATAATAAAGGCAATACATCGGGGGCTGCCTTTAGTGGCTTTACTTACGGCGTAGTTCTTTCTGCTGGCGATACGGTTTGGCGTTCCACTAACAACTTTCGGTTTTTTCTTGGTAAAAAAAGATTTACAACCCTAGTTGCAAAAGATAATTGCGGAAGAGTTCACGCTACAGCCTGGAGTCTTCCTGCGGCGCTTATCCCATCTGTCGGCTCCGTTTCTAGAATCAATTTTGGCTGCGCCACTTTTACGGCAGATGTTACCGGGGAAAAAAATTTAACTGCGCCCCAATATTGTTTGTTCAACAGTGCCAACGAAATGTTGGCTTGCAATAGCACCGGCGTTTTTGCTGGTTTATCTTACGGTGGCTACACCATAAATATTACAGATGCTTGTTACGATACTACTATCATTAAAAAAGTGGTGGCAACGCAGCCCGTACCGGCAGTTGGCGCTACTGTGGGCGTTTCCAGCACCAACTGCACAACCTTTACAGCTACAATAAATGGTAAAAGCAACCTTACAACGCCACAGTTTTGTTTGTTTAATTTAAGCAACCAATTAATTAACTGCAACGCAACCGGCGTTTTTACAGAAGTGCCCTACGGCAGTTATTATATTACTGCAAAGGATGGTTGCACCGATACAATTATCATGCGGGAAGTAGCCGTAACAAAGCCGGTGCCTGTTTTAAAAGAGCCTGTTGTTAGCAGCACAGGATGCGGAATGTTTACTGTAAAGGGCTCCGGCACTAATTTAATCAACCCTGAATATTGCCTTTACGATGCCGAAGGAATATTGATTAGCTGCAACACCGATGGAATATTTACCGGCTTGCCAAATGGCTTTTATTGCATGAAAGCTACATCTTGCGGACAAACAACTGAAGCGCAATGTTTTACTACTGCTGCACCAAAACCATCTGTTTCGGGCACTGTTCAAATTTCAAATAAAACCTGCACCACGTTTACCGCTTCCATTACCGGACAAACAAATGTAACTGCTCCGCAATACTGCCTTTATGAAAATGATGTACAAATAAACTGCAACACAACCGGGGTTTTTGATAACCTACTTTACGGAACCTATTGCATTAAAATTAAAGATGGCTGCACCGATACCACCATAATAAGGTGTTTTACACCAACCCCAACAATACCTTCGGTAAATGGAACCATGCAGCAATTAAACAGCACGTGCTCTACATTTACAGCAAAAGTTACGGGTAACAATTTAACCGCGCCGCAGTATTTTTTGTACAACGATGCTGATGTTTTAATTAGCACTAATACCACAGGTGTATTTGACAAATTGGATTTCGGAACGTATTGCGTGATGGTGCAAAATGCCTGCGGCGAAAGTTTTAAAGTGTGCCAAACGTTTAGCCCGGTAACAGGGCTTACCTTAACAACTTCAAAATCGTGTACTATTGGTAGTGCAAATGTGGTCGTAAAGTTTTCTAATGTAAACGGTCCTTATGTTGTTCATATCATTCATCCAAATGGCTTAACCGTTTTTACCGAAACTACCACTGCAAACCCGGTGCAAGCCACACTTCCGGAGCTTCCTGCAGGACTTTCGTATAAAGTAATTGGCTCGGATGCCTGCGGCGGAAAAGATTCGGCGTTTATTGTTCCGGATGCAAGTAAAGTAACCAAAGCCATTGCTGCTTTTTCTAAATGCCCGTCCTCTACATGGGCTAATGGTTCCGGCGATCTTTCTATAACAAGCACATCTAACTTGTACACGTTGCGCCCTGTAATTATTAAAAAGAACAATGCTTCTTTCTTTCGTAACTATTCATCTAATAACGGCAACACTTATTTGTTTAACGATTTAGAACCGGCTACGTATATAGTGGAATACACTATGCCACCTTGCGACATTAAAATCTACGATACGTTTGCCTTGCAACCTTATAGTTATCCCACGCAGGGACAATCGGCAATTTACCAGTGCGACAACGATGGTTTTAGTCTTGGTGCCGATGTCTCGGGCGGTGTAAGTCCGTACACGTATCAAATTATTGGCAGCATGCCCGAAACCCCTGCTATCACAACATTGCCTCAATCAAACCCGGTTTTTAACATTAATAACAGCACTACTTATTCGCTGGTCAGGCTGCGCACGGTAGATGCCTGCGGCAATGCCACGCTAAGTGATTTAAGTGTACTGCCACTTCAAAACATTGTGGTTACAGCATCGGCTTTATGCCTGTACGATACGGTAAATTTATCGGTACCTGAAATACCAAACGCAACATACAAGTGGTATAAAAAAAGATCAGAAGCCGATAGCATGCTGGTTAGTTCCAGCTCCAATTATTTTATTCCGTTTTTTGAACCAGAACACAGTTCCACGTATGTGGCCAAAGTAACCGTAAACGATGGCTGTCTTGTGAGGCTTGCTTATTTTGACCTTGCAGAAGACTGCGGACGAGTGATTTTACCCGTGCAGGTGCGCTTATCTGGAACAAAAAAAGGCTCTGCTTACAAGCTTAGCTGGAGCGCAACAAACGAGGTTGATATTCAAACTTACGTTGTAGAGCAACAGGCAGGCGGCACTGGTTTTCAAACAATTGCAAGCGTACAAAGTAAAAAACAAAAAGGCACGTCGGCGTACGAATTTATACAAGCGCACCCAGCCAGAGGAAAGTCCACGTACCGGGTAAAAATGATTTACGCCGGCGGCAAAGTAAAGTACAGTAACCCTGTGCAGTTAGATAACGGATATGGAACTGAAGTTTTTCCAAACCCTTCGAAAAGGGTGGTATATGTAGAAATAAAAAGCCACGAAGCAACCGATTATGAAGTAGTGCTAATGAGCGTAAGAGGACAGATTGTTTATACTAAAGTGGTACAAAACGCGGTGCGCACCACAGTGCCCATTGAAAGAAATAATTTACCCGCAGGCATGTATTTTATTTTTATAAAGAACCGTTTAAACGGTAAGGCAGAACACCACAAAATAATCTTTGAATAATGTAAATTGATGCGCTCTCGTTATTTCACAGACTTCATAGAAATTTAATGGATTACACAGATAGGTTTAGATAAACTTTTTTCCACAACAAAAGTTTGGTTAATGGAATGTTGAACAGGTTTGATATAAAATATTGTAGTCTGCGCAATACCTTTCTGATAGCAGATTTCAACGACTTTTAAAGTTGATTTCAATACTAACGCGCTACCCTTTTGAAAGACTTTTTGGCTAACAATCAATCTCTGCGATTGTCATCCCGGCCTTAACCCGGGATCTTCTGCATGTTGATGTCTTTATATACCCTTTTTTAAAGGTTTTCTAATTCAGAAAAAACTTCTTTTCCCTTTATTTCATCCATCGCTTAAAAAATTGGAGCCGGCCTTTTAACGGTGGATATTTTATAGAAGGATCGAACCAGGTAGCTGATTTCAAAATGCTTTTTTTATGGCTGAAGGTATCGAATGAGAATTTACCATGATAAGCGCCAATACCGCTATTACCGCGGCCGCCAAAGGGCAGGTGGTGGTTAGTTAAGTGAAGGCTTGCATTATTAATACATCCGCCGCCAAATGGTATGGTAGTGGTCCACTTCTTTGCTTTCTCGGTACTTTCGGTAAATACATACAGCGCCAGCGGATTGTTGTTTTTGGCAATTACTTCATAAACTTCTGTAGGTTGTTGCCAGGTTAAGATGGGCAACAGCGGCCCAAATATTTCTTCTTTCATAAGGGCAGCATCGGGCGAAATATTTTCAATAAGCGTTGGTGTTATCAGTTGCTCTTCTTCGTTTATCTCACCGCCATAAATAACGCTTCCTTCTTCTATATACTTTGCCAGCCTATCGAAAGCCTTCTTGTTTACCATCTTACCCAACTGATAATCGTCGGCACCGTAATATTCCTTTATGCGGCTGATCAGTTCTATAATAAACAGGTCTTTAATACTTTGGTGCACCAGCAAATAATCGGGTGCTACACACATTTGTCCCGCATTACTAAATTTTATAAACGCTATTCGTTTTGCCGCCACTTTTATATCGGCGTCGCTTTCAATTATGCAGGGGCTTTTGCCGCCAAGTTCCAGCGTTACCGGCGAAAGTTTTTCCGCCGCCATTTGGTAAATAATTTTTCCTACTGTAGTACTGCCGGTATAAAATACATGATCAAACCTGAAGTTATTCATCATGGCGGGCACTACTTGCGCACCATCGCCCTGCACGCATTTTATGTAAAAAGGGTCAAAGGTTTCGTTTACCAATTTTTGTAAAACAGCAGCCGTTGCCGGTGCTGCTTCGCTTGGCTTTAGCACTGCACAATTACCGGCAGCAATAGCGCCAACCAGCGGCGCTAGTACTAACTGCAACGGGTAATTCCACGGACCGATAATTAAAACAATGCCTAAAGGCTCTTTTAAAATATAACTTTTCCCCGGCAAATTAAGCAGGTTGGTGCGCACGTTTTCAGGTGCCATCCATTTACGTAAATGTTTTATTGCAAAGCTTATCTCGGCTATGGTAAAACCAATTTCCGTTATCCAGGCTTCTTCTTTATTCTTTTTTAAATCGGTAAAAAGGGCAGCATAAATATCTTTTTCAAACCGGTACAGCGCTGCTTTTAAGGCTTTTAATTGTTGTATGCGCCAGTTGTAACTTTGGGTGGCACCGCTTGCAAATAAATGCTGCATCTGCCGAAGCGGCTCCACAAAAGAAACTGAATCATTCATATTATAAACTTAGAGGAAATAAAGATTAGCGTTTTTTTGACCGAAAACAGTTTTTGTTTAACACTTACTTCTAAACAATACTTGCAATTTACTATTTTAAACACGTACCTTTACTTTGTATCTATACTCTCTCTCTTAGCAGACTAGAAGACTTCATTCCGTAAAGATCATCCAGTCATAATGGACGAGATATAAACCCTAACTTCTCTCCCCGATTAGTAATCAAAGGCTGGTGGTTAGCATTAATTACATAAATATTTTAATACATTGACTTTTGAACAATTAGGTCTTATTGAGCCTTTATTAAAGGCCCTTAAGACAGAAGGCTATACAATGCCTACCCCTATTCAGGAACAATCCATTCCTATTTTATTAGAAGGCCGCGACTTACTTGGTTGCGCACAAACAGGCACCGGAAAAACCGCTGCTTTTGCTTTACCAATGCTTCAGGTGTTGCACACCGATAGCCGCAACAGTAAAGGATTTAAGCACTTAAGAGCCCTTATTTTAACGCCAACAAGAGAGCTGGCCACACAAATTGATGAAAGCTTTACCTCTTACGGGAAACACACCGGCATTCGCCAGGAAGTAATTTTTGGCGGCGTATCGCAACACGCGCAAACTATTGCCTTGCGTAATGGAACCGATATTTTAATTGCCACTCCCGGCCGCCTTTTAGACCTGATGAACCAGGGTTACATTCACCTGGACCATTTAGAATTTTTTGTTTTGGATGAAGCCGACCGAATGCTGGACATGGGCTTTATACACGATGTGAAGAGAATTATTAAGGCACTTCCGCAACAACGCCAAACCATGTTTTTTTCAGCTACCATGCCACCAACAATTGCTGGTTTAGCAAGTTCTATTTTAACCAATCCTGTACGGGTAGAAGTAACACCTGTTTCTTCTACGGTAGAAAAAATAGAACAGTCTGTATTTTTTGTAGGCAAGCGTGATAAACAATCTCTGTTAATGCATTTGATTAACGATCATAACATTAACCGCACGCTGGTATTTACCAAAACAAAACACGGCGCCGACAGAGTGGTAAAAGATCTCCGAATGGCAAACATTAAAGCAGATGCTATTCATGGAAATAAATCGCAATCGGCCCGTCAGAACGCGTTGGCAAATTTTAAAAGCGGACGCTTAAAAGTGCTGGTAGCTACCGATATTGCAGCCCGCGGAATTGATATAGACGACCTGACACACGTAATAAATTTTGATTTACCAAACGTACCCGAAACTTATGTGCACCGCATTGGCCGTACTGGTCGTGCAGGCGCCAGCGGCATTTCGTTTTCGTTTTGCGACAGGGAAGAAATTGCATTACTGAAAGATATCAACAAGTTGATTGAACAAAAGATTCCGGCTGTTGAGCATCCTTTTGAAGGAGGTGCCAATCAGGCTCCTTCTACACCGCAGCCCGCACCTTTTACCAGGCATAGAAAGCCCGTGCAAAGAGGCGCTGCCACCCGCGAGAAAATCTGGAACAGCCAATAAGTACCTGGTTGCCATTACTAAAAAAAGCAATCCTAATTAAAAGGGTTGCTTTTTTATTTTATACTTTTTACCGGTCGTTAGCACCCCTTTTTTAAAGGTTTTTGTTTGTTAACCGGCAGTATTTTTTATGGCGGCTTTACTTATACAGTTTACCCCGGACTTGATCCGGCACTCCGTTCAGCAGCAGTGTAAAATGCATCTTCAGCCTTTAAGGCAAAACGTTTCTAAAAGGGTATAACACCTTGTTTTCAACAGATGTTTTTAAGCCTTCCTTTCTTTGTATTATCTTAACCAGCTAATGTTCCCATGTCGAAAGTGGCCCATCATATCAGTACGTTTGCCCGTTTATTAAAAAACGCTTTTAAGGAGTTGAGCCAAAACGATCCGTTGCGCATGGCGGGCGCTACGGCATTTTTTACCACCTTTGCACTTCCGCCTATTATAATTATCATCATTCAGGCGCTCGGGCTATTTTTCGATGCCCAAACAGTGCGCGGCCAACTTTTCGAAAACCTGCAAACAGTTATTGGTCCTGAAAGCGTAGCGCAGGTAATTTCCGTGCTGCAAGCCTTTGGCAATATGGCGCAAAACTGGTTTGTTACCATCGGCGGATTCTTGTTTTTGGTATTTGTAGCCACTACGCTTTTAAAGGTGGTAAGAAGCTCCATGAACCAGGTATTTAAAATAAAAGTGCTGAAAAAGAAAAACATTTTACGTGGACTTGGCAACAGGTTGCGAGCCGTAGCGGTAATACTATTTATGGGTTTGCTGTTTATGATTGGTTTGGTGGTAGAAGCCGCACAAGCTATTTTAGGGCAGTATGTACAGGAGTTGGTGCCCACGTTAGCGCCCTATTTTAATACCGGTTTAAATCATGTTCTTTCGGTGCTTGTTGTTACCGCCTGGTTTGCGCTTCTCTTTCGGTTTTTACCCGATGGTAAAGCCGAATGGAGCGTGGTGATTGCCGGCGCACTGGTTACAAGCGTGCTGTTTACTTTTGGAAAAATCATTATTCGATGGCTGCTTACCTACAGTAATATAAATACCGTGTATGGCGCTTCGGGATCTATTATTCTTTTGCTTCTTTTTGTTTTTTATTCTTCTCTTATTTTATACTTTGGTGCCGCCTTTACCAAAGTGTGGGGCATTCACTATCAAAAGCCGGTAAAGCCAAAACATTACGCGGCGCATTATAAGCTGGCCGAAACTACTGAAGACTAAAAAATCTTGTTTCAAAAAAACGGCCGGCTACTTCATCATCGTTAGTACGGCCAACCGGCAGCGTGGCACAAGTTTTATAAGTAATAAACTATATAAAACAGTATATCATGGAAAAGATGAAAGACCTGAAAGACTTACTGAAACATGAAGTGATGGATCTTTATTCAGCAGAGGAACAAATAATAGAAGCGTTGCCGAAAATGATTGAAAAGGCAAATGATTCTGCTTTAAAAAATGCGTTACAAGAGCATTTAACCGTTACCGAAAACCAAAAACAAAGATTAGATAAAGTGCAGAGCCTGCTGCGCGAGCAAGGCGAAGAAGCACCGGCCGAAAAAAAAGGTTTTCTATCGGGGCTTTTTGGCGGTGGTGCACATAAATGCAAAGGCACGCAAGGCTTAATTGACGAAGGTGAAAAGGTAATGGGTGAAAATATGAACCCAGAAGTAATGGACGCCGCAATTATTAGCTGCGCACAAAAAATAGAACACTACGAAATTTGCGGCTACGGCACTGCAAAAGCTTTTGCTTTAGAACTAAAGCTTACCGAAGTAGCCCAACTGCTAAACGAAACATTAAACGAGGAATATGAGGCCGACGACCGCCTGACGGCAATGGCTGTTGGACGCTTAAACGCCGAAGCCGAGACGGCTAACGGAGGCTCCGGCCGTGGCAAAGCAGCGCCTAAAAAAACAACCGTAAATACACGAACTGCGGCTGGAACAGCAGCACCAAAAAGCGCAGCTAAAAGAACGTCCGCTACTAAAGCGCCCGCTTCCACTCCATCGAAAGCGCAAAAAAGCAAAACTACACCCGCAGGGGCTACTGCTGATGCAGGTAAATCAGGCAGCTCACGCCCAAAGAAATAACGCAGCTAAGCACCCGAAATCTACATCCGTTCCTAAAATATACAGGGCGGATTTTTTTGTGCCGGAGCAACAGTAGTTAGCGAAGCAGCCGCAAAGCAACCCTTTTTTAAAGGTTTAACATTTGGTTTTTGTGTCTTTAAAAAAAAGCAAAACTGCGCGGCTAAATATGATTAATTTGGTGTACGATCGTCTGAAAAAGCATCAAGACTTACGGTTAAAATAACCAGGTTTAGGATATCTCTTTTAGGTTAAATGGTGTTTTATGAAAAGGGTAAACGCACCGCTTACAATAGCTTTACTGTTCCTGCTGTTCAGCGGAGCGTGGATACTTGTTAGCGATGCCTTGGCGCTGCGCATAGCAGGCAACGACCATTTAGCATTACGGCAGGTTCAAAGTGTTAAAGGATTACTTTTTGTTTTGGTTTGCTCGGTGCTTTTTTATTATGCAACAAAAAGCCTTTACGGCAATATTCATCATTCGTTACAACGAAGCGAAGAATTGTTAAGCCGCTACGAGGCACTAACCAAAGCAACCAAGGAAGGCATTGCTGATTACGACCTGGTAAACGACGATGCTGTAATCAACGAACAATTACAAGATTTTTTCGGAATAAAGACCCCCGTTGTGCAAGCCTTCTCTGTTTTTTTAAAAACACGTACGCACCCCGATGACCGGGAACGCATTTTAAGAAGCTTTACCGATACGCTCAATTCGGAAAACGAGATCTGGAAATCCGAATGCAGGTTGATGGCGCAGGATAATAAATACCACGATGTTATTTACAGCGGTTACATCATCCGACACAACAAAACGGGTGCGCCTCTGCGGTTTATTTGTGCTTTTCAGGATGCATCAGAACTAAGGCAATTACAAACTACTTTTTATCAAAAACAACTACATCAAAAACAATCGTTAGGCATTACCATTATTAAAGCGCAGGAAGAAGAACGAAGCCGCTGGGCGCTGGAACTACATGATAATATTTGCCAGGTATTAACCGTCGCCAAGCTTTATTTGGATGAACTGGCAGAGACTTTTACCGGCAGCAATTTAGTGCCTAAAACAAAAGAAATGGTGCAACGATCGTTAAACGAAATACGGCAGCTTTCGGTTTCCTTGCGGCCTCCTTCTTTTGATACCGATACGCTGCACGAAGCCATTGAAGAATTGTATGGAAACATGGCACGCGTGAGCACTTTTAAATTTTCACTTAATGATGAAAACCTGGATGAAGAAGCGTTAAACAGCGATCAAAAAGTGATGATTTACCGGATAGTGCAGGAGCAGTTAACCAACATAACCAAATATGCCCAGGCCACTAAGGTAATTGTACAATTGAAAAGTACGCCCGAACAGGTACTGATTGAAATAAACGACAACGGAAAAGGCTTCGATAAAACCAACATTAAAAGCGGCATTGGCCTGCTTAATATCGAAAGCCGGCTTCAGGCTTTTAACGGCAAATTAGAGCTTGCTTCTGCGCCGGGGCAGGGCTGCAAACTGGCAGGATCTTTTTATATTTAACAACACTGAATGTACGGTTTTGATTTCCGCGGGTTAGGAGATGGAGGTTACTACCCTTTTTGGAATGTTTTTGTAACTTAACCGATAACTGAACGGGGCAAAACAAACGATAAAATGGTACCAACCTATGCCGGATTTTGAAATAAATGTAACGCAAATTGAAGAACTACAAATGATTGACAACAAGGACGAATTAGACCGCATTTTCACTAAAGCAAAAAGCGCTGTGGTTAACGGCGCCGCTGTTGTTCTTTATCGAAAAATGGGGAGCAG
>JBBSRB010000056.1:0-17911 GCA_038243445.1 Chitinophagales bacterium
AAATACCTTAAATTGCTCTTTCCAATTACGTTTACCTTAAACTATTTAATCAATGAATTTGAGAGTACGAGCACTCCCCTTTTTATTCATGGCCTTTTCGGCATCTGCGTTTGCACAGCAACGAACTCAAACGCCACCCGAGACGCCTCCTTCCAGCGCCGCTGCCGCTTCCCGAAATACAGGTCCAAAACCGTATGGTGAAGTGATTACTTCTAAAGCAAAAACCTCCAGAGGTTTGTTTTTAATTCATCGCATAGACGACAAGTATTTTTTTGAAATACCCGACTCTATGATGCACCGCGAAATACTTGTGGTGAACCGTATTTCAAAAGCGCCATCCGGCGGTCGCGCGGGCTTTTTGGGTTATGCCGGCGACCAGATTGCCGACAACGTAATTACGTTTGAAAGAGGCCCAAGCAACCGTGTTTTTTTAAGAAGTATTTCGTACCAGGAAATGTCCCGCGATTCCACTCAGGGCATGTACTCTTCCGTGCGTAATTCTAACCTGCAGCCAATAAATGCGTCGTTCGATGTAAAGTCGCTTGCAAAAGATTCGGCAGGTGTAGTTATAGAGGTTACCGATTACCTGATGGGCGATAATGATGTATTGTTTTTTAGTGCCCGGGCCAAGCGGGCACTTGGACTTAGCACTTATCAAAAGGATAATTCCTACATTATTGATATAAAGCCTTTTCCATCGAGCATGAGCATAAATACGGTAAAAACCTACCTAAGAACTCCGCCGCCAACACCCGGGCAACCCGTTCAATTTGGTGGTGCTGCAGCGATGGCTTCGCCCACCACTTTTGAATTAAATTCTTCAATGATTTTGCTTCCAAGAGTGCCGATGACACCCCGCTATTACGATCCGCGGGTTGGCTATTTTTCAACTGGTTATACCGATTTTGATTTAAACCCACAAGGCGTTGAAAGAGTGCGGATGATTACCCGCTGGCGCCTGGAACCAAAGCCCGAAGACGTAGAAAAATATAAAAGAGGCGAACTGGTAGAACCCCAAAAACCCATCGTATTTTATATTGATCCGGCTACGCCAAAACAATGGGTACCTTACCTGATGCAGGGCGTGGACGACTGGCAGATTGCGTTTGAAAAAGCTGGCTTTAAAAATGCCATTTTCGGTCGCATGGCTCCTTCCAACGATCCGGAGTGGTATATTGAAAACCCAAAATATTCGGCAATTGTTTATAAACCATCCGATGTAGCAAATGCAAGCGGACCGCACGTAAACGATCCGCGCAGCGGCGAAATATTAGAATCGCATATTAACTGGTACCATAATGTAATGAGTCTTTTGCGCAACTGGTATTTTATACAAGCTGCTGCTGTTGATCCGCGTGCCAGAACACTTCGGTTTAACGATTCACTGATGGGGCAGCTTATTCGATTTGTTTCTTCGCACGAAGTTGGACATACATTAGGCTTACGTCATAACTTTGGTTCTTCTTCTACCATGCCTGTAGAAAAGCTGCGTGATAAAGCCTTTGTGGAAGCAAATGGCCACACTCCTTCTATAATGGATTATGCCCGCTTTAATTATGTGGCACAGCCAGGCGATAACATCACTGATAAAGGATTGTTTCCGCGCATTGGCGATTACGATTTATGGGCTATAGAATGGGGCTACCGATGGAACCCCGAAGCAAAAACTCCCGAAGAAGACCGTATTATTCAAAACAGGCTAACTGTTGAAAAATTAAAGAATAAACGTCTTATGTTTTTAACCGAATCTGACCCCGACGATCCGAGGGCACAAAGTGAAGATTTGGGCGATAATGCAATGAAAGCAAGCGCTTACGGCATTAAAAATCTGCAACGCATTGTTGTTAAGCTTCCCGAGTGGACAAGAGAACCAAACGAAGGTTTTGAAAGCTTAAATGAACTTTACGGTAATGTTGTTAGCCAGTTTAGCCGCTACATGGGGCACGTAGTTAAGAATGTTGGTGGTATTATGACAACACCAAAAACAGTAGAGCAGCAAGGTGTGGTGGTTCAGTTTGTGCCGGAAAGCAAACAAAAAGAAGCACTTACTTTTTTAAACGAACAACTGTTTAAAACACCAGATTGGTTGATCAATCCCCAAATCACAAACCTGACCGGTGGCAATACTCTAACCACTATTGGAAACCTGCAAAATGGTATTTTAGGACGCTTAATCAGCCACAACACCCTAAATAAACTGTTGCGTTTTGAAGCAGAGGAAAAGGCGCCTTATACAGCTATTGAAATGCTGACCGATTTACGGAAGATGGTTTGGAGCGAACTTGCTGCCCGCAAACCAGTAGATATCTACCGCCGAAATCTGCAAAAAGCATTTACTGAGCGCATGATTAATGCAGTAACGCCTCCGCCAACGCCAACGGCGGCAACTGCCCCACGTTCTCCATCATCGTTTACCGAAAACACCGACGCTATGTCCGTGGCAAAAGCCCAGCTACGCATGCTGCAGGCTAATATTAAATCGGCGCTGCCTTATTATAAAGATGCAGCAAGCCGTGCGCACCTGATGGATGTAAACGATCGTATTACAGCGGCGTTAGATCCAACAAACTAAATACGCTCTATTAAAAAAAGCTCTGCCTGGTTGCAGAGCTTTTTTTTGTCTTGATGAGAAATGACGATCAGGAAAAACCTTTAAAAAAGGGGTTAAGGTTGCTATTCTTTTTAAATAGTAAAATCAACTGCACTTGTTACTTAGAAAAGAAATCATCTGTTCTTATATAGATGTAAAAATCTTTATAAAAAGAATTGGTTTTTAATTTTACACCTGCGGTCCTTCATTTTGGATTTGGTTTTCCTGACTTATTTTTTGTGACAGTTTCTCATTATCAATTCCCTCCGGAATAAAAAAAATAATAGGCGGTATAACAAAACAGAAGTAAGCGAAAGAAACATTTACAAAAGCAAGGGGCACCGAAAAAAGGTAAACAATCGCTCCCACAATTGCTTTGGTTTTTCCTTTTACCGATACTTCAAGTATCTGCTCATTCACAATTTTATTCTTGTCTTTATGCAACAGTTTATTGGTTAAACTATAACTACGCATTAATAAAAACGATAAAGTGGTAAGCAACATAACGGAACCATAAGCCGCAGCCGCCAAGGGCATCAGCGGGTTAGCCCCTACAAGTGATGTAGCAAAAGGAATAAGACTAACCCAAAATAAAAAAATAAAATTTTGCCATACCAGCCGTTCATCTGTTGTTTGCAGCATGTGAAACATGT
Organism: Chitinophagales bacterium; assembly: GCA_038243445.1. Taxonomy (GTDB): domain Bacteria; phylum Bacteroidota; class Bacteroidia; order Chitinophagales; family Chitinophagaceae; genus Flavisolibacter. Next base: position 3,244 of record JBBSRB010000056.1, read on the forward strand.
GGTGATGATTAGTCCAGAAAACACCAATCATAATAAAACTGAACGCATAAGAAATAAAATAAGGCAGCAGATTGTGAAACAGGTTGAGCGTTTGCGCCGTTGTACTTTCTTTATTTAAATCGGGCAGCTTCAACTCCAATATCATAATAGTGATTACAATCGCTATTACTCCATCGCTAAATGTTTCTAACCGCGTGGTGCCTATTTTCATTCCTGAAATTAGTTCAATAAACTAATTTATTTACTCCTTTTTTAAAGCTTTTGATCTTATTTTCCTTTCTTCTGTTCTTTATTCCAGGCGTCTTTTAAGGTTACCGTTCTGTTGAACACCAGCCGCTGATACGTGTCTTTGTTATCGAGTGTAAAATATCCTTTGCGCAAAAACTGGTAACGTTCGTTAAACTGCGCCTCCTTTAAAGCCGGTTCGGCATATACCGTTTGAACAATTTGCAGCGAATGAGGATTGATGTATTCTTTAAAATCCTCTTCTTCCGATGATGGATCTTCTACTTTAAATAAGCGATCGTATAAACGAATTTCGGCCGTGATATTATTGGTTGCCGAAACCCAGTGAAGCGTTCCTTTTACGTTAATGCCTGAAGTATCGTGCCCGCTGCGGCTTTCGGGAATGTATGTGCATCGAAGCTCTGTAATAGCGCCGCTTTCGTCTTTTATCACTTCATCGCAACGAATTATATACGCGTGTTTTAATCGTACCATACCGCCCGGATAGAGCCGGAAAAATTTCTTTGGCGGAACTTCCATAAAATCTTCCTGCTCAATAAACAATTCTTTTCCAAATGGGAGTTTACGGGTGCCGCTTCCTTCCTCTTCTGGATTGTTTTCGCCTTCCAACATTTCCACTTTGCCCATCACTTCCTCGTAATTTGTAAGCACAATTTTGAGCGGGTCGAAAACAACCATGCGTCGCAAAGCCACTTTATTTAAGTGTTCGCGCACACAAAATTCCAACAAGCCTACATCAACCAGGTTTTCTCTTTTCGCAATGCCTATACGGTCACAAAATTCCATGATGGCCTGGGGTGTGTACCCCCGCCGGCGCATTCCGCTGATAGTTGGCATCCGCGGGTCGTCCCAGCCTTCAACATGTTTTTCGGTCACCAGTTGCAAAAGCTTTCTTTTGCTCATTACCGTATACGTAAGATTGCGGCGCGCAAACTCGTATTGATGCGATGGAAAAATTTCTAATTTTTGTATAAACCAATCGTATAATTCACGGTGCGGAACAAACTCCAATGTGCAAATTGAATGGGTTACCTGTTCGATAGAATCGCTTTGTCCGTGCGCAAAGTCATACATAGGATAAATGCACCACTTATTACCGGTTCGATGGTGATGCGCATGTTTAATTCTATAGAGCAACGGATCGCGCATGAGCATATTTACATGCTGCATATCTATTTTTGCACGCAGGGTTTTTTCTCCGTCTTTAAACTCGCCCCGCTTCATCCGGGCAAACAAATCGAGGTTTTCGTCGATGCTTCGGTTTCGAAAAGGACTGTTAATACCACCTTCGGTGGGCGTTCCTTTGCCGGAAGCAATCTGTTCAGCAGAAAGATCATCTACATAAGCCAGGTCTTTTTTAATTAACGTTTGGGCAAACTCGTATAACTGATCGAAATAATCAGATGCATATAATTCGTTCTTCCATTGAAAGCCTAACCATTCAATATCTTTTTTAATACTTTCTACGTACTCGGTTTCTTCTGTAATTGGATTAGTGTCATCAAACCTAAGGTTAGTATAGCCACCAAACTTTTTGGTTAGTCCAAAGTTGAGGCAAATGCTGGTGGCATGCCCCATGTGCAGGTAGCCGTTTGGCTCGGGCGGAAAACGGGTTACAATAGAACTGTATTTTTTTGTTCGTAAATCTTCTTCAATGATTTCTTCTAAAAAATTTAGACCTTTTTCTTCGCTCATGCTGATTGTTTATAACAGCGGCAAAGATACGAATTGCGGATGCGTCATTATATTTTTACAATGCATGTACGTTTTGGGAATAGATGTAAAAGCTTTTGAAAAGGGTATCTATCCACTCAAAGGTGTTTGGTTTAAAACTATTCGGAAAGCTGCGTTCAAGCTTTCGTGTAATAAGAATACAGGAATGTAAGAAAGATTACCTTAGCCAATATGTCGCGGATAAAATTAGACCTGCACCCTATTTACAACAATAGTGCAGCCGTTGATAAAGCCTTGCAAAAGGCCTTTGAAGACGCCATTGACAAGCGCATAAAAGAGGTAGAGATTATTCCAGGGAAAGGCAGTGGTCAATTACGCAAAAAAGTAGAACGCTTTTTACAACTGCCTCATATAAAACCGCTGTATCACCGTATTGAAAACGACGCGAAAAACCACGGGCGGCTTTTTGTTTACTTTAAATATAAATGAACGTTTGAAAAACCCCAAACAGAATCTTTCTTCAACTTTAACTGGTAACGCAAAATTGGTTCGTTGTTGTAAATAACGTAAAGCCACTCACCATCTTCAGCAGAAATTGTATAGTCAACAGTTATTTTTTCTCCCTCGATCATACCCGAAGTTGTTTTTTGTTTTGTGAATTCATTTAAGAGGGAATCAGACACAAAGAGCGAGGTAACAAAAAGGTTTTTTTCGCCAAAGCTTGTTTTTACTTCCATCTTTATTGTATCGCCGGGTGCCGCTTGTATTATACCGGATGCAGGCGAAAAAGATTCTATTTTAAAACGGGTAAAAGCAAGGTATTTAAAGGGCGTGGAGGAAAATTCTTTTAACTGAGGCGGCTGCGGCAACAGCGTCCATCGCAGGTCTTCGGGGTAATGGTCGGCTATAAATTCTTTTGGCGAAGGCAGAAAATAACGAGGATTAAAATCAGCTTTAAATTCGTTGGCAAAGGTAACATACCCGCTGGCCCATGTAGCATCCAGCAAGTGCCAGGTACTGTCTATTTGCACAGCGTTCCAGGTGTGGTTCGATCGAAAAGCGCCCGTCCGGTTGAGTGCTGTACGCACATAACCCGTAACTATTTCGGCTTTGATATTTGCATGATGACAAAGCGACTGAAACAACCGTGCATAACCATCGCAAACAGCCACTCTCCGACGTAATACATTTTCAGCCACCCGGTCGCTCAATGGCGCCAGCGCGCCTGTATCTTCTTCTTCCCTTTTTGGAAAAACAACAGGTGCCTTCCGCGGAACAGCATATAAAATGCCGGTGTTGTATGATATGTTTCGGGTAATCCAGTAAAAGATTGCGTCTACTTTTTCTTTTTCTGTGCTGGCCAAAGCCGTAATTTTTTTGGCTAACAAGTAAGGTGAAACTTCTTCGGGCGCGTAACTAAGCAAGGGTTTTTGCGCTTTTAACAAAAAGGCAAGCATAGTAAAGAAGAAAACAAAGCAAGTTCTCATGCGGGCGGCTGCATTTTTTTTGTTGGTGCAATTTCGCGTAAAAAAAAACAACAAAGCGCCCTTTAACAAACTTCTATAATCAAAAACACTGCAGGCCTTTTAGCCAGACGTAGCACCCCTTTTTTAAAGGTTTTGGGGAAGGAATGCCGGCCGCATAATGGCTTTTCTAAAGGGCATCTGCACGAGAGAACATTGTTGAAGACTTGGTTAGCTTCTATTATCTCTGTCGCGGATGTATTCTTCCACGTCCTCCGCGTCATAGCCTACTTCCTGGATTGCTTTCATAATTACTTCAACTGGATAATTTAACTGGCTGGTTAGCTTTTCTATTTCAAACTCCTTGCTTATGGCTCCTCCAAACTGGTCGGTATTATAGTTATGCATGGGTATGTGTGTTTTTGTATGAATTCTAAAAGTGTACCGAAAAGAGAACCTTGAATTTCACCTTCCAGAAATTAACAACGGCAGCACCGGGCTCTTTTTATGTGCGTCTGTTTCTAAACTTACTCAAACAGCTGATTTTCGCTACAATGTTATGTTTTTTAATCCACAGAATTACTTTTGTCTCAAGCGTTAAAGTGTGCAGCATCGTTCGGGCACACGCCCCTTTTTGCTACCTTTGCCGCCTCATGCAAAATCAGCGCTCCGTTGCCTTTCATACGCTTGGGTGCAAACTCAACTTTTCCGAAACTTCCACACTTAGCCGCCAGCTAGAAAAAGACGGCTTTATTAAAAAAGCATTTGACCAACTGGCAGATGTATATGTAATAAACACGTGCTCCGTTACCGATAACGCCGATAAAGAATGCCGACAGATTGTACGGCGCATACAACGAAAAGCACCCGAAAGCCTCGTGGTAATTACCGGTTGCTATGCCCAGTTAAAACCGAAAGAAATTGCTCAAATTCCGGGTGTTGACCTTGTGTTGGGCGCGGCCGAAAAATTTAATATCAGCGCTCACTTAAAAGAATTAGTGAAAGGCGATGCCACAAAAATTTCCTCCTGCGATATTGCCGATGTTTCCGGGTTTAATGCGTCTTACTCGTTTGGAGATAGAACCCGCGCTTTTTTAAAAGTGCAGGATGGTTGCGATTATACGTGCTCGTTTTGTACCATACCAATGGCACGCGGTAAAAGCCGCAGCGATACCATTAATAACGTTATGCAAAACGCTAAAAAGCTTGCAAAAAGCGGCGTGAAAGAACTGGTGCTGACGGGTGTTAACCTTGGCGATTTTGGACTTTCGGGCAAGGAGGCCTCCGAAACACAAGGGTTGCGGCGGGCTCAAACGTTTTTTGAGTTAATAAAAGAATTGGAAGGAGTGGAAGGTATTGATCGGTATCGTATTTCGTCTATTGAACCTAATTTACTCACTCCTGAAATCATTTCGTTTGTAGCACAAAGCCAAAAGTTTATGCCTCACTTTCATATACCGTTACAAAGTGGAAGTAACGAAATTTTAGGCGCTATGCGCCGAAGATATAAACGCGAGTTGTATGCCGACCGGGTAGAACTGATTAAAAAGCTGATGCCACATTGCGCCATTGGTGTAGATGTTATTGTTGGTTTTCCTTCCGAAACGGATGCGCATTTTACAGAAACTTTTGATTTTTTACATTCGCTGGAAGTATCGTACCTGCACGTATTTACATATTCGGAAAGAAGCGGTACAAAAGCATTGGAAATGAAACCTGTGGTGCCGGTAGCCACGCGGCATCAACGGAACAAAGTGCTTAGAAACCTTAGCTACATGAAGATGCAACACTTTACCGCTCAGCATAGCGGGCAGCACCGGAAAGTGCTTTTGGAAGGTTTTGAAAAAGGGGGCATGATGGAAGGTTATACAGATAATTACATTAGGATTACTACACCGTATCGGGCAGAATGGGCCAACGAAATTATTGAGTGGACAATTTAATGTAGAATATGAAAAAAAATTTTGCTGAAAGTTGCGGCTCCCTATCTTTGCAGTCCTTTAAAAAGGGAGTTTAGCTCAGTTGGTTCAGAGCATCTGCCTTACAAGCAGAGGGTCGGCGGTTCGAGCCCGTCAACTCCCACTCAATACTACAAAGGGTTTCAAGCGATTGAAACCCTTTTCTTTTTTAGTTGGTTTAAACATAGTTTAAACAATTTGGCATCTTTGTTCTCCCTCCCACTTATTAGAGGATTTTAAAGTTTAGTTCTCGGGTTGGGTTTGTTTAAATGTTTTCATCACCAGAAGCCGCTGGCTGGTTTTGAGTCATACGTTCTTCTTTTCAATGGTGTTTTATAAATTCTGCTGGTGTAGTCATTCAAAGAACTATGCGGTAGGAAGAGGATTTTCTTGTACGCATGTTCCGGTGATAAGAATCAGTGCGTATTCAGACACTCGTCATGTAAAGAACCATTGAAGAATTCGATAAAGTGATTGTCGATTGGTTTGTTCGGTCTTGAATAATCCAAGGTGACGCCATTATCAAACGCCCACTTGTCAATTCTTTTGAGATTAATTCACTTCCGTAATCCAGCTCAATGCGTTTCTGTACTAAGTTATTTTCTTTCTTTAGCGCTTCCATGGTTCTGGGGAAGCGTGCTCAACAAAATAAAAATCCATTGGCTGAATGGATAGCTTTCCAATTGAGGCAGTGAAATAAACTCAAGTTTTTCTACTTCCCTTTCAGTTTGCTCTTGCTGATTCTATAGAAAGTGAATGTGCCCCGTATTCCAGATGTGTGTTTGTCAGAAGCCGAGGAAAGAAAAGAAGAAATTGCAAAAAGAATAGAGGATTAAAACATCACAAAGCCATGATGCGTTCGGCCGGTTACCACCTGAAAGTTATCAAACAATAAGAGTAAAGCTATTGGGCTCTGTTCAGCTTCGGCTCAGCATTAGCATCTCAACGCCCAGTAGCTCTACTTTAAAACTTGGAGAAATTGCACCCTGAACAGTACTAAAAAGGTTAGCTACAACCTGGAGCTAATGTACTCTGCAGATAGACAACGAAATAGTACAGAATAAAGATATAAAATTCCCCATCGAATCTTATCTACTTACTTAGTTTTATATAGTTCATTAAAAAGCAATTTAAAGGTACCGTGCGATTGTGCTCTAAAAGTAATCTCCGGTCCAAAAGCATACAATTTTCCCTTTCCTACTTCCGCCACAAAAGCGGAAACTCCATGTTTTAGATAAGATTGGCCCCAGCCCCAACCACTGCGCAGTGCATCTTTATCGCCAAACGAAGCCAACACCTGAATATTTTTAGCGAGTGGATCTACTTTAAAAACAGGGCTGTTGTTAAAAACTATGTCCGCCTTTGAGAGCATGCCCCAATTAGCAGGACTGGATGTGTTAACATTCACCTCCAAAATGCTTGTAGGAATAAAAAATTTTTCATCTGACAGCTTTGTTTGTTCTCCTTTTGCGTTGTTTTCAACAAGCGCACTTGTCACAGGCAAACCAAGATGGTAAGCCAGGCTGGTATTTTTTCCTACCGCTACTATGCTGCCTCCTTTTTCTAAAAATTCTTTTAGTTGAGGCACCGATTTTTGCGTTGTTACTTCGCCCAGCATGTACCTAAATTTCTCAGGGATGTCTTTACTTTCTTTTATTTCCTGTTCGTTAAACATGGAGCTATCTCTGGCGGTACCTGCCGGAGCCGGTACACCGTCATTAATAAGAAGGATGACATCATATTTCGAAAACAGATTTCCCTTATCAATATCCTTTGGATAAATAAGGTCATATTTAAAATTGAACTGCTCCAGCATCCAACGCACCCAACCAGACGGCATGGAGCCGCCGTATTTGTCGAATAAGGCTATTCTCGCCGGAGAAATTGACACGGCTGAAGTTGGTTTAGAAGAAGCAGGTACCGATTTAACTCCCAATTGCTGGCCAGCGGACTTCAAAACCGTAAAGCCTTCTTCTGTAGTGTAGAAAGACCCCTCAGGCATATTATCAAAAGAACTTGTAATTCGCCAGACTGGAACACCGGCTCTCAGCAAATTGTTAGCAGCTATAAATGAATTATTCACCGAGGAGCTGAACCAATATCCTGTTTTAGAAGCAGGTAACGTTTGGCTGATTGGTAATTGAATTTCTCCGTAAGGAATTGCTTTGAAGGGTCCATTAAAATCGTCCAGAATTCTATCAAACTGCACACCCATTTGAAAAGCAAGCGTCCATCCGGTAGCATCGTAAGGCCTTATTGGTGGCCCTCCAGGATATTGGAAGTCGTTAGGATAATTCTGCGGCTCAAACATATCAATGACATGCGGACGGAAAGCCTGCGCAGTACGCACTATATAGGAACCAGCAGGGTAGTTTTTTCCGTTTACTGAAAAGTCTTTTTCCGCCTGTAATACTTTTACGCCTGCTTTAATAAGGGAATTCATAAATTGAGTTACCGTAGGAAAATCAGGCTGATTGGCAGACATGATGTAACCTCGTGGATCCCTCATCTCCGGATTAGTAAAAACATCATTATAATAGCTTAAAGGAATTTTGGGGGACCGATAATTTCCTGTCACTTCCTTTTTGATCTTACCTGCCTTCACATCTCGTTCATAGGCAGTTTCTATAGCTTTGACATGATTAGGTATTGCGGTCCAGTTGTCGCGTTTCCCTTTTTCTATTGAATTTTTTCCCATTATATAGATGTTCATCAACAACTCATCTCCCATTCTGCTGGCATAATCCAATACTGCATAATTCAGAGAGTTTGAATAATCAATAGATTGTTTGAAGAGCCATTTTTGCGGAAGTACCGGAAAAGGGGTGGCATTATTAGGGATTAATCTTTCCGGCACCAAGGGAATTTCTGAGGGAGTAGGACTTCCGATAATTTCGGTTAGCAGGCCTATCATATTATGAAAATAGGGAGCCGTTCTTAATCCACCGTTCCACCAGGTATTAAAAACAGAGCCTCCAAGTCGAGTATATCCTGGTTTACCTTCAACGTTTAACCTTGAAATCATATTGGCACCAATAGCGTCAATGCTGGTAATTATCAAAGGGTCATAAGCGTAATTAAATGGGTCTCTGTAGGGAGGCCCTGCCACTACTGAACCCGGAGGACCGGTTTGGTGGTGGTTGTAAACGATTTGGGGCATCCATTCAACATACAGTTGCCGGGCAACATTTTTCGTCTCCTTGATATTCATCATGTAAAAATCTCGGTTATTGTCATGGCCAACGAACTTGTTATATAGAAATGGGATTTTCATATTTCGTCTCGAGGTATCTTTTTCCTGCATATACCAGTTCGCAACCAATTCCTGTCCGTCGGGGTTTACCTCAGAAAGAAGAATAACCACATTATCCAAGATTTTCAAAGTCATTGAATCATTCTGAGTCAATAACTTGTAATACAAGTCGATTAATTGTTGGGATCCTACCGTTTCAGTGGCATGCAAACCTCCATCAATCCAAACAATAGGCTTTCCTTCCTTTGCTAATGCGGCCGCTTGAGCATCAGTCAAATCTTCTGCTCTTGCTAGTTTCTGAGAAATTTCCTTATAGCGAGAGAGGTTTTTAAGATTTGCGGGCGAAGAAACAATCATCATGTATTGCGTTCTGCCTTCTTCTGTTTTTCCTATGTCCTGAATTATTGTACGGTCTGAATTTTTTGCCAGTTTGTGAAAGTATGCTTCCGTTTGAGTATAATTGGCTAACTTATAATTATCGCCGATATTAAACCCAAAGTGTTCAATTGGAGAAGGCAATTTTTGCGCAACAGCAGAAGGCATTGCGAGCAATATAATTACTAATGCTTTGAATAAGGTGCTACCCATTTTGTTACTTTTTTTAATTAAGAGATACATAATTGACACACGATTTAAATAGCTTGGTTATATAATGTTTCGCTGTTGGGAATGGGCCACAAATAATTCGGATTATCCGGAGTAACTTCCGGAATAGGTGAGCCTCCTCTGGGTGTCTTTGCCGGTACGGGCAAGTTCAATCTCATCAGATCACTATTTCTTATTCCCTCTCCTAAAAATTCGATATGCCGCTCTTGGACGATTTTATCTATTAGTTCTTGTTTCGTAGTTGCCGTAATAGTTGTCGATTTGTCTGAACGCTGCCTTACAGCGTTTACTAAAGCCAGCGCTCTGGAATCAACTCCATTTACGTTTGCGAGGGCTTCCGCAAGGCTTAACAGCACCTCGGCATACCGCATAACGGGAACATAATCAATAAAAGGTGATCCAGAAGCATATTTTATACTCCATAATCTTCCTTCATTAGAGCCCGAAGGAGTTCTAAATATCAATGATCTTCTGCTGTCTGTGACTTTCCAATCAGGATCACTTACTACACCACCTTCAAAGAGATAAAAATCTCCTGTTCCTGATTTTCCTAAACCTGTAGCGTTTGCACCATCCGGCAGGTAAGCATTTCCAAGAGATGTTCCAGGCCGGTCTGTATTTGAAAATGGCATAGAAAAAATTGATTCTACAGACGTATAAGGGGCCTTGAAAACACTTGTCACGTCTGGAAGAAGTGCATTTTTTACACCGGTCGGCGAAATAAAAGGTTCGTTAGTCGGAACTATTTTATTTGCTTCTGTAATCACGTTTTCATAACGTCCCATACTTAAATAAACCTTTGTCTTGGCTGCAATGGCCGTGTTTCTGTGTGCCCGTGTGGTATTCAGCGCTGCAGAGGAATATTGCAAAGGCAAATTCGTTTCAGCAAAATCTAAATCTTCCAGAATCTGTTTGTACACATCAGCGACCGAGCTCCTTGCAAGATTATAATCAGAAAGACCTTTATTAGGAGTTAGCCGAAGCGGAAGTCCAGGACTTGCTCCCTCGTTTTCGGTAAAAGGAGTTGCATAAAGCTGTAGTAAATAGTAATAGGATAGCGCTCTTAAAAGACGGGCCTCTCCAATATAGTTTTTGGCTAATTGGTCGCCCACTACTTCAGTTCCTTTTTCTTCCATTCCTGCAATAAATACATTTGCACCATTGATGATCTGATATCCTTGTTCCCAAACGCTCGAAACATCTGCCAACCCTGGATCTACTGTCATCTGATAAGACAAACCACCTCTTGTGGGATTGAGGTTAGTGGCTATAAAATCTCCTGCTCTTGCTTCACTATAATAAATATAAAGCGAGCCCCAGAAACCATTTCCCTTAAAAGTCGCATACAATCCGTTTACCTGGGTACTAATTCTGTCAGCGGTTTCAAAGGCGGAAACATCTGATAAAAGGGTTGAGGGCCTTGGATTTAAAGCTTCGTCCTTTTTACAGGCAGCCATACAAAAACAAACCAGCCCCACAAGAAAAACATTTAGATTATTGATTCTCATTTTTAAATTATTATTTGTTGAATTAGAAGGCTATCTGTAGTCCTACAATATAAGTTCTTGCATTGGGTGTCATATTTTTATCAAACCCCTGAGTAGCAGTAGAGTTCCCGGTGCTGGTCACTTCCGGATCGGCACCGGGGTATGGTGTTAAAATGGCTAAGTTTTGACCGCCCACATAAACCCTAATGCTGCTTATCTTGATTCTTTCTAAAAGGTTTCGGCGGAATTTATATCCTAAGGTGAGATTTTTTAAGCGAATGAAATCACTTTTGTACACGTTCGCAGTCAGCGGTGTGGAGTAACCCCAGGAGGTTATATCTCCATCCTGTAACCTGGGAACATCAGTGATATCTCCCGGTTTTTGCCAACGATCCAATACTTTAATAGAATTGTTCTGGAAGCGCATATCCATCAAGGACGCCTGTGTAGCAAAATACATATATCCACCCCACTGATAGGTTATCATCGCACCCAAATCAAACCTACTAAATGTAAGCGTATTGGAAAAGCCGCCGTATAATTTTGGATGAGGGCTTTTGTATATCACACCATCATCAGTTGTAGAAACCGGAGGTGCGATGGTTCCATCTTCGTACTCCCACTGATATCCGGCCCCGGCAGGAACTACCTGTTGATAATAAACTTTTCTGCCATCTCCATTCAAAAATATTCTTCTTCCTGTAGAGGGATCAACACCTGCGGTCCTGATCGCATAAATCATTCCTACTGGATAGCCTGGAAGAGATATAGAAGCCATGCCCGCACCAGCTTCCACCAACAACCTGCTGACACCCGGAGCCAGGGCTGTTATTTCGTTTTTATTGAAGGAAAGATTTAGATTACTGTTCCAGCTAAGCTTTTTATTCCTAACTACCACTCCGTTTAATCCAATCTCCCACCCTCTGTTAAACATGCTGCCAACATTGGACAGTACCGAGTTAACTGTGTTACCTGGAAGTCCGGCCGACGAAGGAACAGGAACATTAAAGATTAATCCATCTATATTATTTTTATAATAAGAAAGGTCCGCAGACAGACGATTGTTGAATAAAGATAAATTAAGTCCTATATCCAACTTCTTGCTGGTTTCCCATTTTAAATTCTCGTTGCCGGCACCTGAATAATATAATCCGGGCAAGCCGCCATATAGGTTTGCGCTGTAAGTAGATAAAGAAGCAAAATCACCTACCCCTGCAATATTGCCCACTTTGCCATAGCTTGAACTTAATTTTAAAGAATTAACCAGGCTAGAAATTCCCGAATTCTCCCAGAAGTCTTCTCTATCAATTTGCCAGGCTCCAGAGAAACCCCAGAAATCACCGCTCTTATTTTTTGAACCCAAAACAGATGCCTGATCCCTTCGAATACTGCCGGTTAGGTAGTACTTTCTTTGGTAATTATATTGCAAGCGGGAAAAGGTAGAAGCCAGGAAATTATAATATGTCTGGTTACTTGTGTTGCTGATGGCTACATTTGAGAATCCGCCCTGAATGTTTGTATAAAACGGGTCAGACTGCCCTGTCCTTGTTAGCCCAAATTGATTGCCATTAAATTTTGACTCTTCATATCCTAATAACAAATCCACCCTATGATCAGCGAACGAACGGGTTAGAGTGGCAGTGTTTGTCCAGACAGAAGTTTCTCTTTTAGCAGTTACACCTGTTGCACTTCCCAGAGCGCTCTGCCCTTCATTGGTACGTGGATCAAAGTATCTTTCTGTACGACTATACATGTTATTGAGACCATAAAGCGTTCGAAGCACAACCCATGAAACCGGCTTTATTTCAACAAAAGCACTTGCCTGGAGAAAATTGTTTGCGGTATTGTCATCATTAGCACTTAACGTCAAAACGGGATTAGTATAACCTAATCGTTTTGTTGCAGTTAAGTGACCCGCGTTATCCATAACACCCACATTTGGGCCAGTAACATTGTAAGAACCATCTTTGTTATAAGGCCCAACAATTGGTGCAGTAATAAATCCAAGCCGGTAAGCTACAGAGTTTGAAGACGTGGAACTTACGCCGTTTCCGGTTGATAATACAGCAGTGGTTTTGTCCATGCTGTAGTTTGTTTTGGTACCCACCTTCAACCACGTATTTACTTTATGATCGAGGTTGTAATTGAGCGACTTTCTATCAAAATCGTTTCCCCTAACAATTCCTTCACGCGTAGTATATCCCAATGAAAAATAATAAGTGGTTTTATCACTTCCACCAGAAAGACTAATATTATGATTTTGAGAATTGCCTTTACGAAAAATATAATCGTACCAGCGTACGTCAATTTCTTTGCCGTCGGGGCCAATTGATGTACCATAAAAATTTGTAACCGGATCGTAAGTTCCGGCGTTTCTTAAAGCCTCATTTTTTATTTCCAGGTATTGACTTGCATTTAAGACGGGCGCTAAACGCACAGCCTGACTTTGCCCGAAATAAGTATCATAAGTAAATTTTGCTTGACCTCTTTTGCCCGATTTGGTGGTTATAAACACAACACCATTGGCTGCCCTGCTTCCATAAATACTTGTAGCAGCAGCATCTTTAGCAATATCAATACTTTCAATGTCGGCAGGATTTATAGACGCCAACGGATTGTTTCCGGCATTCCCGCCTACTCCTACATCATCGGTATAAATGGGAACACCATCAACCACCACCAGAGGGTAAGAACTTAGAGATAGTGAATTGGTTCCTCTTATTCGAAACACGGGCGCCTGATTTGCAACGCCCTCACTTGCTGTTAGATTGATACCTGTTCCTCGTCCGGCTAACGCTCCCTCAAAACTGAGCACTGGCTTATCTGCCAGCTCTTTTCCAGAAACATTGGAAATGCTACCGGTGGTTTCGGATTTTTTTTCTGAACCATATCCAATGACCACAACCTGATCTAATAACCGGTTAAGGTCTTTCATTTTTACAATTATTGAAATGGTTTCACCGGCTTTAAGGTTGTAGCCAGTTAGTGTTTGTTCTTCGAAACCCACCATTGAAAAAGTAAACGAATATTTTCCGTTTGGAGGAAGTTTGTAAAAGCTAAATACCCCGGCAGTGTCAGATTGGGTTCCTGAGGTCAAGTCGGTTGACAAATTTCTTGCAATGACTGACACGTTCGATAGTAGTTCACCCTCCTCACTACGAACAATACCTTTTACGTCGGCCGTTTGGGTTGCGGCGTTTAAAGAACAAAAGCAACCTATTAAAATTGAAGTTGCCATTATAAAATTCCGCATGAATTGTCTCATTCTCATAGTAAATTTTTGTTGGTGATTGTAGATTGGTTCAAGACTTATTTTTTTCTAATTGTAAAAGAGTTGCCTCTTTTTATTACCAGTAAACCATTCAAATTGGCTATATCGTTCAATAATTTTTCGATAGACTCATTCCTTTCTATTTTGCCTATGAAACTTTTTCCGTGGACCTGCTTTGCATCGAAATATATCTTCACATTGTAGATATCTTTTAAACTTTCAAAAACCATTGCTAAGCTTTGATTATTAAACATATACCAGTCGTTCAATCCTATGCTTGCATTTATAGGCGACTTCGGCTCAAATCCCTTGTGATTATTGGTCTTTTTCTTTTGCGCAAAAGTGGAAATGCCAAACATCTGTTTCGCCTTGAGATAGAAAAACGCTTGTCCTGGTTTTAAATAATAATCTTTATCCAATTGTTGCAGGTCACTGTGTGCGTTCTTGATGACAACGCTGCCTTTATATAACTTCACCTGCAAGTCAGGTTGTCCTTTTTCGGCGCTCACCATGAAACTTGTACCGAGAGCCGTAGTTGAGATGTCTGAACTAACAACGCTAAAAGGCCTTAAAGAATCATGAAAAACATCAAATTTCGCAACGCCTTCTAAGAACGTCTTTCTTTGAGTAGCATCGAAAGTGACGCGGTAACTGAGTTCAGATTTTGGATACAATTCTACCAGAGTGCCGTCTGGTAAAGCGAATTTCAA
>JBBSRB010000057.1:0-17738 GCA_038243445.1 Chitinophagales bacterium
AACTTTTTTTATTATTTCTTTTGTTGTTAGCATGAATATAGTTGACAGATGACAGCTACGTATTAATATAGATGACAGATGATGGTTGATCGTTGGTGGTTGATTGTTGGTAGTTGGTTGATGGTTGTTGGTGGTTGATCGTTGGTTGTTGATTGTCATTTTAGATTAGCTTTTTCGTAATAGTTAATTAGGCCATTTAGTAGTTGAATTGACCTTTCCCACATAGTCATTATGAAATCAAAATCTTTTCTTTCCAGTATTTCAATATGGGTAGCAATAATTAAATGCGTTTCCAATTCGTTTAACGATCCCCGGGCAATATGAAGAAATTGTAGCGTCTCCTTTTTATATTGGCTCCCGATGCCTTCTGCAATATTAGCCGGAACAGAAATTGCCGCCCGCTTTGTTTGAGAAGTTAAAGAATAAAGCTCCTCTTTCGGATAACGTTTTAAAATCTTGTATACTTCTGTAACAAGTTTTATAGAAATCTTCCACGCATCTAACTGTTTATAGTTACTCATAAAATTTTAAACGACTCGGCTGCCAACGATCAACTGCCATCTGCCATCTGTCATCTGTCAACTACCATCTGTCAACTACCATCTGCCATCTGTCCTCTGTTCTCTGTCATCTGTCAACTACCATCTGTCAACTGCCCTCTGTCAACCGTCATCTAATCACGGCAAAACCATCTTCTCTAAAATCTGTTCCAACACATTTTGCACAGTAATGCTTTCTGCTTCGGCTTCGTAGGTTAAGCCTATGCGGTGCTGCAACACATCGTTACAAATAGAGCGAACATCTTCGGGTAAAACATAGCCACGTTTATTGATAAAAGCCTGCGCCTTTGCGGCAATTGCCAGATTAATACTTCCCCGCGGCGATGATCCGTAGGAAATAAGCGGTGCTAAATTCTGAAGCCCAAACTTTTCGGGATTGCGTGTGGCAAATACAATATCCAAAATATAGTTCTCTACTTTTTCATCCATATAAATAGAACGCACCAGGCTGCGTGCTTCTATAATTTGCTGTACCGAAACAACCGGGCTAACCTGTATAGCAGTAACGCCATAAACATTTTGCCGCATAATTAATTGCTCTTCGGCCCGCGACGGATAACCAACTATTACTTTCATTAAAAACCTGTCCACCTGCGCCTCGGGTAATGGATAAGTACCTTCCTGCTCCAGCGGGTTTTGAGTAGCCAACACTAAAAAAGGATCATCCAATTTATAAGTGGCATCGCCAATAGTTACCTGGCGTTCCTGCATGGCCTCCAGCAAAGCACTTTGCACTTTTGCGGGTGCACGGTTAATTTCATCTGCCAATACAAAGTTGGTAAAAATGGGGCCTTTGCGCACTACAAACTCGTTTCGCTGCTGGTTGTAAATCATGGTTCCAATAACATCGGCGGGCAATAAATCGGGGGTAAACTGTATACGGCTAAAATTTGCCTGCACCGCCTGCGCCAGCGATTTTATGGTTAAAGTTTTTGCCAGCCCGGGCACACCTTCCAACAATATATGTCCGTTAGTTAACAGGCCAATCAAGAGCCGGTCCAGCATAAACGATTGTCCTACTATTACCTTTCCTACTTCTGCCCGAAGGGCTTGTATAAAACCACCTGCGCCAGCTACCCGTTCGTTTAACACCCTTATGTCGTCTGCCGTTATTGCCATGATCTTTTTTTGAACCGGAAAATTACGAACCCTAATTAGCAAATTACCTGCCTTATTTATTTACCTTATTAAAGATCTTATTAAAAACAGGGCACTAACTTTGCTTTTTATTTTAATAACTTTTTTATGAAATACGCCTATTTATTGCTTTTGAGTGCTTTTATACTAAGCTGCGGTAAAGATGAGCCAACACCGGAAGCAGCCGAAACAAAAACCGAAATACTTACTAAAGCCTCCTGGAAATACGAGAGCGCCTTTGTAGATGCAAACAGGGATGGCACTACCGACTTTCCAATACCGCCAGGGTTTTTTGATGAGTGTGTGTTGGATAATACCATCACATTTGCTGCCAATGGAACAGGCACTGTAAGCGAAGGTGCGAACGTTTGCGCCGGGCTACCGGCCACAACAAACATAAGCTGGAACTTTGCCGACGGAGAAAAAGCATTGGTTATTGGCAACGGAAGCATTGCAGGCGTGGGCGGAAAACTTAAGATAGTAGAGTTAAGCGCCAACCGGTTAACACTTTCAAAAGACACTGTTTCGCTGGGAACCAACGTTGCCGTTGTGGTTAATTTAAAGCATTAATTACGAAAGATATTTTGCTACTATTGGCATTCTTCGTCCTACACCAAAAGCTTTATTGCTTACGCGGATAATGGGGCAAAACTGCGCCCGCTTATATTCAGCACTGTTTACCAATTTTAAGATGCGGTTTACCAGGTCTGCATCGTAACCGGCGGCAATAATTTCTTTAGGTCCTTTTCTAAGTTCTATATATTGATATAAAACCCGGTCCATTAGAGGATAATCGGGCAGGCTGTCGCTGTCTTTCTGTTCCGGCCTTAATTCTGCCGAAGGCGCTTTTTGGATGATGTTGTTTGGAATGATTTCGCGCTCCTTATTTATATAACGCGCCAGTGCATACACCTGCATTTTATACAAGTCACCAAGCACGCTAAGCCCGCCTGCCATATCGCCATAAAGCGTTCCGTAGCCAGTTGCCAGCTCGCTTTTGTTAGATGTATTGAGCAAAATATAACCAAATTTATTTGCCAGCGCCATTAGCAGAACTCCGCGGCTGCGGCTTTGCAAATTTTCTTCAGCAATGCCAAACGGCAGGTCTTTAAAAAGTGGATGTAGCGTATCTAAAAAACTTTCGTACACCGGTTTAATAGGCACAATGCTGTACTCATTTTTTAAATTTTTACACAGGCGTTCGGCATCCGACACCGAATGGCCGGTGGAATATTCCGACGGCATTAATAACACTTGAACCGCATCTTTACCCAACGCTGCAACCGCCAAAGCCTGCACCACGGCGCTATCTATTCCACCACTGGCGCCAAGCGTGGCTTTTTTAAAACCCATTTTTTCAAAGTAATCTTTTATGCCCAGCAGCAGTGCGCTATATATTTCGGCAATGCTTTTTTCATCGGTGAGGTACTCTATAATATCGGTGCTGCGGCCTACTTCGGCAGCCGAATAATAATACTTGGAACGCTCTACGCTACCCCCTTTTTCAAAGGTTTTGCGAAGCCCTTCATCTTCGCCGTTGGGCAAAGAAGCTACTATGTTCACCTGAACTTCTTCAATATCTGTTTTTGAAAAAGGTTCGGAAAAGGGGGCCTTTTGAGATAATACATCTAAATCAAATAGAGCCTCATCTTCGCTAAAATAAGCCATCTCTTTTACCAGCCTGCCGTTGATATCATACACCAGACTTCCTCCATCAAAAACAATTTCTGTTTGTGCCCCTACGGTATTGCAATACAACATGGGCAGACCGTACTTTTCTACATGCGCCTGTACAATACTGCGCCGCACTACATCGGCCGCGTAATTGTATGGCGATGCCGATAAATTCAACATTACATCGGGCGTTTGTTTTATTAATTCTTCCATAGGCGTAATGCGGTACAGCGGATTATCGCCCAGGTTCCAAATATCTTCGCAAATGGTAATAGCCAGTTTCTTACCCTTAAACTCTACGCATTGCCAACTGTACGCCGGTTCAAAATAACGGTACTCATCAAAAATATCATAGGTGGGCAAAAGGGTTTTATGCACTTCGGCCTTTACCTCTTTTTCGTACAACAAAAAAGCGGTGTTGAATAAATCTTTTCCTTCTATTTGCGGGTTGCGTGCAGGGCTTCCGATGATTACACCAATGGTATCGGCGTGTTCTTTAATTTCATTTATTGTTTGATAACATTGGTTAATAAAATCGTCGAACTCAACAAAATCCCGTGGCGGATAGCCACAAATGCATAGCTCTGAAAACAACACCAGATCGGCGCCCTGCGACTTTGCCCTGCTGATGGCGGCAATTATTTTTTGAGCGTTTGCGGTAAAGTTGCCAATGTGATAATTTTGCTGTGCTAAAAAAATCTTCATACTTTTTTGTTTCTATTCTGTTACTGTTTTAAAGTTCCGTAATAAATAACTAAACTTGCCGTTTACCCGTTATGTTAAGATATATTCTTTTTGCAATAATTGTGCTTGTTGCCGGATGTGGAAATAACAACAATGCACCCGATGTTTCGGCTATAAAAGCAAACGTAACTATTGAGCGTTTTGAACAAGATTTTTTTAGCCTGGATACGCTTCAGTTAACGTCTGGATTAAATGAATTAAATAAAAAATATCCATCTTTTTTTCCTTTGTTTATGCAGCATATTTTGCAGGTAAATGCGATGGATGCGGCTTCCGCTTCTATATTAAAAAACATACTGGCTGCTTATGCACCAATAAACGACAGCCTTCAAATTAAATATAAAAATCTTGGCTGGTTAAAAGATGAATTAGACCAAAGTTTTAAGTACGTAAAGTATTATTATCCCAACTATGTGCTGCCAAAAGTAATTACGTTTATTGGTACTTTAGATGCACCCGGAGCAATAGTTACACAAGATTATCTGGGCATTGGTTTACACCAGTTTGGTGGAAAAGATTTTTCGGTTTATCAGGATCCTCAGGTTCAACAACTGTATCCGTACTACATATCGCGCCGGTTTGATATAGAATACATAACAGCTAATGCAATGAAGGCTATTGCCGATGATATTTATAAAGACGAAACTGCAGGATTACCCCTGATAGAACAGATGGTTGAAAAAGGAAAGCAATGGTTTTTATTAGACAAGTTTTTACCCGCCAAACCCGATAGTATTAAAACAGGTTACACACAAAAACAATTAAACTGGCTTGCCGAAAATGAAGGCAATGCCTGGGCCTACATAACGAAAAACGAAAACCTTTATTCGATAGAGCCGCACGTTATTCAAACCTATATTGGCGAAGCGCCGTTTACACAAGGCATGACAGAAAGCTCGCCGGGCAATATTGGACAATGGATTGGTTGGCGCATGGTGCAGAAGTTTGCCGCAGCGAAGGAAGAACTAACATTAAAACAGGTTTTGGAAACACCTGCACGAATTATTTTTGAAGAAAGTAAATACCGTCCGAAATAGCCCCCTGTCCCGCGGAGGGGAAACTTAGGTTGCAAAAACTTTGTTTATTGTAATTAGGATTTTGGTAATTGGTTTTTTGTGATTAGATGCCTCAACAATTATGATCATTCTTTGTTTGTCATACCAGCGGAGGTGTGCACCTTTCGGTAATTGAAACATACCCCTTTTTTGTAGGTTTTTAACGGCTTTAATGCTGGAGCTCCCGGATCAAGTCCGGGATAACAATCGAATTAAATTTTGTTAGTAGAGCGAATAACAGTGCAGGTTTCTTTTACTGTTTCAACTGAAATTTCCCTTTAAAAACCTTCAAAAAAGGGTATGTTTTTGTTACAAGCAAAACAATCAAAGTCAAACAAAACAAAACTCTTAATGCATGCCTAATCAAGTATATTAAAACCCTTAAAAAAGGGGTACTACAAAAACATAATTTAAAATAATGCTGTACAAAAAAAGAAAACACTGACCTACGTTCCCTACCGGGAGACAGGGGCTAATTATACTTAAAAGGAACAATCATATCAAACGAAGGAATATTTACTTCAAACGTTTGCTTAGTATGCAAATTTTCCATTGTGTAAGTGCCGTGCATGCGGCCCATTTCGGTGTGCAGGTTGCAACCACTTACATATTGATAATCTTCATTAGCCTTAATAACCGGCTGCATACCCACAACGCCATCGCCTTCTACTTCTCGATGCGAGCCATCCGAATCGAAAATATACCAATGACGGCTTTGCAGCTTTACAGCAAATGAATTGTGGTTTTCAATGGTTATCCTATAGGCAAACATATACTCCGATTGCAACGGATTTGAATAATCCTGCTGGTAGAATGCTTCTACACTTATTTCCACTCCTTCTGATATTTTGCTGACCATACAACAAGTTTACTATAATTAACTCAAACTGCGCACCATAAATATTAACGGATATTAGAGCGCATTAGTTTCCACAATCCTACTTTTGCGTCATAAAATTTACCCAACACATGAAAATAGCAGTTGCAAAAGGCGATGGAATAGGTCCGGAAATTATGGAAGCAGTACTTAACATCTTTAAAGCCAACGGCGTTGAGCTGCAATACGAGTTTGTGGATATGGGCAAATGGGTGTTTGATAAAGGTTTTTCTAATGGAATGACACCCCAGGCGCAAAGCACCATTGAACAATATGGCATTTTATTTAAAGGACCAATGGAAACGCCCAAAGGAAAAGGGGTAAAAAGTGTAAATGTAACCGCCCGTAAAACCTGGAATACCTATGCCAACCACCGCGTATTTCAAACACTTTCGGGGGTAGATACCGTTTTTAGCAAAGCCGGCATTCCAATAGATTTAACTATAGTACGCGAAAATATAGAAGATACGTATGGCGGAATAGAACACATGCTAACCCAGGATGTAGCCCTTGGCCGCCGCTTTATTACACGCCCCGGCAGCATGCAGGTAATACGCTATGCGTTTGAAATGGCTAAGAAAAAAGGCACCCGTCGCATTACCTGCGGACATAAGGCAAACATTATGAAGCTGACTGACGGGCTTTTTTTAGAGGTTTTTTACGAAGTGGCAAAAGAATACCCCGAGCTGAATGCCGACGATAAAATTGTAGATGATTTGGCCATGCAGCTTGTGGTTCGGCCCGATCAGTTTGACGTGATTGTAATGACCAATCTCCAGGGCGACATAATTTCAGACCTATGCGCCGGATTGGTTGGCGGGCTTGGCTTTGCGCCATCGGCAAACATTGGCGACCATATTGCTATTTTTGAAGCCGTACATGGCACCGCGCCTGATATTGCCGGAAAAGGCATAGCTAACCCAACGGCGCTTCTTTTAAGCGGCTTATCTATGCTGCGCCACCTGGGTTTTATGCAAAACGCTGCCACTATTGAAAATGCATTACTATACACTTTGGAGCAAGGCATACACACCGGCGATTTTGGCGATAAAACCAAACCGGCTGTAAACACAACCGAGTATACAAATGCTATTATTGCCAATTTTGGAAAACAACCAGTGCATGGGGCAAAACCAAATCTTCCAAACCAGCCGGTAACGCCAACCATGTTTAAGCTGGCAGAAAACGAAATGATGTTTTCGAAAGAAAAAGGAACCGAAAAGATTGTGGGCGTTGATATGTTTATTGAAAGCATTGAACAACCTGAAGTAATTGCCCAAAAATGCGTTCATCATGGCGGCATAAAGTTTAAATTAATAAACATCAGCAACCGCGGCACACAAGTTTGGCCTACCGGTTCTAAATACACCAACTTGGTAAACCAGTACAACCTTAGGTTTGAAGCCTTAAACGAACAAAGCCTGAACCAGCAGGATATTATTGGCTTATATGTAACCCTAAGCGCCGATTTTAAAATATGCTCTCTTGAACTTTTAAATATGTGGGGCGATAAACGAAGCTATTTACTGGCACAAGGTCAATAAAAAAGGTTAATGCCTGTTTGTTGCAATGCACTAGCGCTGTGGCAGTGTACGGCAATTGTTGAAGCTTACAACAGACAAGTGAAAATTATTTCATTGAAGCAGGTTATTCAAATAAAGACAAATTCGACAGAATAAAGCAGGCATTAACCATCTTTAATTTTGAAGACGAATTAATGATTAAATATGTGGTAGAAAGACCAACAGTCGGCTAAGAAAGGTTTTACATCAGCGGGCTGAATTGCAAAATGTGAGTTTTGTTATTTTACTAAACATTCGTAATATATTAAGCTTTTGTGCTTCCATTTGTTCCACCCAATTAAAGCCGAAAAAGAATTTAGCAATGAATTCCATAACAGGAAAATAAGCGAGCTGGCCCTTAATAATCATCTTCTTTAGCGAACTACCACACTCTAAAAAACTTCGTCGGCCTACTCCTTTTTACTTCAATTCTTTACTATAGGTACGGTTTTTGCCAATTTGCGTTTTTATAATAAAAGCTTAACGGAGATGTTTTACCTATGATTATAAAATTACCTGTAACGTTACTCTTGTGCTTGCTTTCGGGTTCAGCAATTATTGCACAAAACCAAAAAGCAATTGTTGATAAGTCAATAACCACAAGTGATAACATTAATGGGTACTTAGAATATTTACCAAAAAACTACAACAACGTAGCTGCCTTACCCCTGATTATTTACATGCACGGCGACGAAGGGCGGGGCGATGGAAGGAAAAAGAATGATTTAGACCCAATACTCACTACCGGGTTACCAGCTATTATCAGCCAAGGTATTTTTCCTGAATCGGTTACCGTAAACGGAACAGCTTTTCAGTTTATTGTACTATCGCCTCAATACAGCAGCGTACCGTCTGATGCTGATATGAGACAGCTAATAGAATACGCAATAAGAAAGTATAAAGTAAACACCAGTCGTATTTACCTCACCGGTTTCAGTCGTGGCGGCGGCGTTTGCTGGAGTTATGCCGGCTCGTCGGTTGCCGCTGCCAAAACGTTTGCTGCTCTTGTGCCGGTTGCCGGCGCCGCAAGTCCATCGCCATCAAATGCCTATAACATCGGCGATGCCGATTTGCCCGTGTTTGCTACACATAACGATAAAGACGGCATTGTACCTGTGCAAAATACGATTGAATATGTGGCACTTATTAACGAACGCAACCCTACACCGCCGGCTAAAAAATACATATTCAACAGCAATTCGCACGATGCATGGACAAAGACCTACGATCCTGAATTTAAGATAGAAGGAAGCAAAAACATATATCAATGGATGCTTCAATATCAAAAAGCAGAGGCTGCACCACTGCCTGTAGTGCTAACGGCTTACAAAGCGTTTGCTTCGGGCGAGCGTCAGGTTACGGTATCCTGGACAACAAGCGACGAAACTGAAAATGATCACTTTAATGTAGAACGATCTGCCGACGGCACCAACTTTACGTCCATAGCCACCGTTGCAGCAAAAAACACGGGCAGCAATTATGTGTATATAGATGAGCAGCCGCTGAGCGGTAACAATTTTTACCGGCTTTTGCAAACCGATATCAACGGAACCATCACAATTTTTAAAACACTGCAGGTACGCATTGATGAATTTGAAGGCATTTTAATTTTTCCAAACCCGGCAAGCAACCAACTACATTTCAAATTTACCGGCAAAGAACAAGGCGCTTTTACGGTTACCATTGTTAGCGTAAGCGGAACGGCGGTAAAGCAATGGACCTTTAACAAACAATCGCAAACGGCGCAACGATCGCTGCCAATTCACGACCTTGCAGCGGGCAAATACATTTTGCAGGTAAAATCAAAAACATATAAAAAAGGGGTTGCTTTTATAAAAAATTAAGAGCTTTTAAGCATAAGTTGCGTTTGTAGAAAGGTTATTTAAGACTGCAGTTTTCACAGATTTTAGTTGTCGGTTTCGCAGTTTTTAATTGCCGGATTTCACAGGTGACTTAATACCCTTTTATGAAGGTTTTTAATTGTAGCAGTATCTTTATTCTAACCATCTGCACATTTGGACTATACTTTTCTGCTTTTTAATGCTGTTCTGCTCCATAGTTTTCTCCAAACCCTCTTTCAAAAAACTTTCATTCGCTCAAGCCTTAACCAGAGCCGGTAAAAAGGTAAATTGATGTTTTACTCAGATAAATTCCTGGAGTTTTATCAGCCTCTTTGAATCCAGTTGGTAGCTGTTTCTAAATCCAGGGGCGGGTAAGCTAAGGAAGCCCACCAATAAGCGATTAACTTGAAACGGGGTTGAGGTTTTCCGGTTGTTGATTACGAAGCTATTTTAGAAAAAATGAAAACAGGCGCCGCTTTGGATGTTTAGATTTTCTTACTGTTTTTATATCCGTTTTTCAACAGCCATTGCAGCACTTTTTCACGCTGATCGCCCTGAACTATAATTTCGCCGTCTTTTACTGAACCGCCGGTACCGCAAACATTTTTTAAAGCTTTACCAAGTGTGTCCGCATCTTCTTCTTTACCTAAAAAGCCACCAACAAGCGTTACGGCTTTTCCGCCGCGGTGTTTTGTTTCTAGTTTTATTTTTAGCTTTTGCGCCGCAGGTAAAAGCGTTTCGGTTGGCGCATTTTCTTCTGTTTCAAACTTAAAGTTTGGGTCGGTGCTATATACAAAGCCGCGTTTGTCGTTTGGTGTTTTTTTACTCATAATTAGATGAAAAGTTTGGCTTACATCTGTCTTTTGTCGGTACAAAAAACCTCTTAAAAAGGGTCTAAAATCAGCTGGGAAACCCAGGTCCAAGATCCGCAAAATCGGTAATTGAAATCTTCATATTTGTAATGATAAAAACTCATTCAGTAATCACCGCTTTCAAGCTTAAATCCAAACTTTTTGCCTGATGAATTAAGCCGCCAACACTTACAAAATCAACTCCTGTTTCGGCGTATTGCTCAATGGTTTCTAAAGTAATGCCGCCGCTGGCTTCGGTTTCAAACAAGTTGCCAATAAGTTCAACAGCCTTTTTTACATCTTCGGGCGTAAAATTGTCCAGCATTATACGTTGAATTTTTCCGGTACCGGCAACCATTATTTTTTGCACATCGTTCAAACTTCTGCTTTCTACTTCTATTTGCAATTGAGGCTTATAGCGCTGTACATAATTATACGCCCGTTCTATTGCAGGTTCTATTCCGCCACAGTAATCAATATGATTGTCTTTCAACATAATCATATCAAAAAGGCCAAATCGGTGGTTTACACCGCCGCCAATGCGCACGGCTTCTTTTTCCAGCAGCCGGAAATTGGGCGTTGTTTTTCGCGTATCAAGCAAGCGGGTTTTATAGCCTTCCAATTTTTCGGTGTATTGTTTTGTTAGCGTGGCAATGCCGCTCATGCGCTGCATTATATTTAGTACCAGGCGCTCGCATTGGAGTATGGTGTGCACGTTGGTTTCTACTTCAAAAGCCACGTCTCCGTACTTCATTTCTTCGCCATCGTTTTTGTGGCGTGTAAACCGGGTGTTATGTCGTTTATGCCTGAATATTTTTTCGGCTACATCTATGCCGGCTAAAATTCCGTCCTGTTTTATTTTTAATACTGCTTTGCCTCTTACATCTGCAGGTATGCAGCAAAGAGTCGAGTGGTCGCCATCGCCTACATCTTCCTGCAGCGCAGAATCTACCAGCCTAAAAAGTTGCGCATCAAAATCCTTCATGCCACAAAGATAATGAGGGATGAGTGGCGAGAAGTGACAGGAAGTAAGGAATGAAGAATGAGAGAAGAAGGATGAAAAGTACGTTTATTAGCGTTCGTGTAAAAAGCGAATAGAAGAACAATTTTATTTCTAAAATCGTTCTTCTGTTCTTGTATTTTTGATTCGATTCCGGGCTTTACATAGATGTAAACTTCATCTGTTTTACCAGTTGTTTTCCGTTCTTCGATTTCATAAAAATAATGGTTCGATAGCTTCCGGCTTTAGTATGTAACGTACCTATGCAAAATTGGTTGCCACCGTTATCGCCTTTGTGTTTTACTTCAAAGGTGCGTACACCGTTGTTGGCAAAAAAATCCTGTAAAATCATCAGCGCCTGGGCGCGGCTATAATTATCGCTTTTATCTGGAAGCGTAATTTCAATATTATCGTCAACGTATTTCGCCAATTCTGTAGCATTGCCAGACCGTAGAGCGGAAATCACATCATCTAAACCCGCAATAGGTTTAAACGAAGCTAAAAAAAGCAAAAGTGTAGCACAGGTAAGGGTAAAAATTTTTTGCATAATTGAAGTTTAATCGCACCTGCAAAGACGAAAAGTATGCCACAGTGCAGTTTAGTTTGATTTAGTTGGTAATATAAACAAAACCTTTACGTTTACTTTAGCTTTGTTTTTTATTTTAAAACAAAAAGCGGCAATGATGGCGCAGAAAAAGGTTATTCTGGTAATTATGGATGGCTGGGGTTTAGGGGCGATAAAGTCGTCTGATGCTATTGAAGCCGCCCACACCCCGTTTGTACACTCATTGTACAACGCTTATCCAAATACAACCTTAACAACGTGCGGCGAAGCGGTTGGCTTGCCCCAGGGGCAAATGGGTAACTCCGAAGTAGGGCACCTAAACCTCGGCGCCGGACGCATTGTTTATCAGGAGTTGCAGCGCATTAATGTAGCCATCCGCGAAGGGCTTTTTGGGCAAAACAAAGAGTTACTTGCTGCTGTTTATTACGCTTTGGAAAATAACAAACCACTTCATTTAATGGGGCTGGTAAGCAATGGCGGCGTTCATTCGCACATCAATCATTTAAAAGTCATTTTAGATTTATGTAATCAAAATGGTTTGCAGCAGGTGTTTATTCATTCCTTTACCGATGGCCGCGACTGCGACCCGAAAAGCGGACTATCTTTTATAAAAGACTTAGAACAACACGCCGATAAAACGGTAGGGAAAATAGCTACTGTAAGCGGCCGTTATTACGCAATGGACCGCGACAACCGTTGGGAGCGGGTAAAATTGGCGTACGACGCCATGGTGGAAGGGCAGGGCGAAAGAGGAACGAGCGCAACCAACGTAATTGAACAGAGCTATGCCCAGGGTATTACCGATGAATTTATTAAACCAACCGTTTTGGTAAACAGCTCAAATGAACCCATTGCAACCATTAAAGACGGCGATGCGGTGCTTTGTTTTAACTTTAGAACCGACCGCTGCCGCGAAATAACAAAGGTGCTTACACAAGCGGATTTCCCTACTTATGGCATGCACAAACTGAACCTGCATTTTACCACCATGACGGAGTACGACGCGACTTTTAAAAACGTACACGTAATTTTTGAAACCGATAACTTAAACAATACGCTGGGTGCGGTAATAGAGCAAAACGGACTGGATCAAATTCGCATTGCTGAAACCGAAAAATACCCTCACGTTACTTTTTTCTTTAGCGGCGGCCGCGAAGAACCCTATAAAGGCGAAAGCCGCATAATGATTTCATCACCTAAAGTGGCCACCTACGACCTGAAACCGGAAATGAGCGCCGTAGAACTTACAGATGCCCTGATACCGGAAATAAATAAAGGAGAAGCCGCCTTTATTTGTCTGAATTTTGCCAATGCCGATATGGTAGGCCACACCGGCGTTTGGAACGCTGTTATAAAAGCGGTAGAAACGGTGGATACTTGTGTAAAAAGGGTGGTTACAGCAGCATTAGAAAATGGGTACACCGTTTTTTTAACCGCCGACCATGGCAACGCCGATTATTTAATTAACGAAGATGGCTCGCCAAATACCGCCCATACGCTTAACCCGGTGCCTTTTTTTATTATTGATAAAGAATGGCGGGGAAGCATTAAAAAAGGAAAACTTGGTGATTTGGCCCCAACCATTTTAACAATGATGCAATTGCCCATTCCGGCAGAAATGACCGGCGACGTACTGATTTGGTAAAGCTCTTTTGTACTATTATTGCACTTTATTGTGTACCAGCAACACCGTTTTTTTATAGCCTCCTTTTTAGCAGCCATCATTAGCCTTCCGCTGGTGTTTTTAATGCTGCTCCAGGGGCTGCAACAAGTGGCGCAAATGCAGGCAAAGCGGCGGCTGGAAGAAGAATCGCTCCAAACAATAACCCTTTTACGTACAGACCTGCATTGGATAAAAAAAGGAAAAGAGCTGCTGCTCAACAAAAAACACTTTGATGTAAAAAACATCGTGGTAACGGGCCAAATAGCCACCGTCACCGGCTTTTACGACGAGCAAGAAACCTACATCGCCCGTTTGTTAGAACGGAACAACCAAAGCGCAGGTCAAAATACATGGATCATTTCTTTGCTCGGCAGTTTACGTTCTTACGTGCATTTTTGCTCGTTTGTATTTGCAGCTTTTCTTGCAAAACCCTTTCTATCTTATTGTTTGTTTCAAAACATCAATTACAAAAACCCCTTTTTACCGGTTTTGAGCCCGCCGCCTCTCTTTGGCTTTTTTCAGTAAGTCTATTTTATTAAATTAAAAATTAAACATGAAAAAAGCTATAAAGCTGTCTATATTTCTTTGCCTTGCCGCAGGCGTGCAGGCACAAACCGATACGTTGATAAAACAAAAAGACCTTGATGAAGTAATTATTTACTCAAACAAATTTGCGGAACGTAAAAAGAACCTGGTTCAAAAAATTGATGTAATAACCGTCAGGCAAATTGCCCAAATGAACAGCCAAAACACTGGCGACCTGTTGATAAATACCGGAAATATATTTGTTCAAAAAAGCCAGCAGGGCGGCAGCAGCCCGGTGCTTCGGGGCTTTGAAGCCAACCGCGTATTGTTGGTGGTAGATGGCATACGTATGAACAACGCTATTTACCGTGGCGGCCATTTGCAAAACGCCATCACTGTAGATCAAAACATGCTGGAAAGGGTTGAAGTATTATACGGGCCCGCATCTACTATTTATGGTTCCGATGCGTTGGGCGGCGTAATTCATTTTCGCACCAAAACGCCACAGCTTTCGGGCACCGAAAGCGTTGTAGCTGCAGGCTCGGCCTTTGCCCGCTACAGCACGGCCAACAACGAAAAAACGGTACACTCCGATGTTAGCATTGGCGGCAGAAAATGGGGCTGGCTGCAATCGTACAATTACAGCGATTTTGGCGATACAAAAATGGGCGACCGGTACCCTGATAAATATCCGGATTTTGGCCGTAGAAGTCAGTTCGTTGCCAGCATTAACGGCGTAGATAGTATTGTAGCTAACGAAGACGACCGCATTCAAAAGTTTTCGGGATATAAACAATGGGATATTACTCAAAAGCTTCTTTTCAAACCGTCTGAAAAATGGAGCCATTTAGTAAACGTTCAATATTCCAACTCCACCAACGTGCCGCGCTACGACCGATTACAGGATAGGCGCAATGGAAACCTACGTTATGCCGAATGGTATTACGGACCGCAACAGCGCCAGCTGGCAGCATACGAGTTGAATGTGGAAAATGCAGGCTTTTTTAACAGCATTAAATCAATTATTAGTTACCAGCACATAGAAGAAAGCCGCCATCAGCGCGAATACAAACGATATGACCGGCTGGACAACCGTTTTGAAAAAGTAAATGTTTGGGCTTTTACCTTAGACGGACGTAAGGTGTGGGGACAAAACGAATTAACAACCGGTATTGATGGGCAACTGAACAACGTTAAATCAACCGCGTTTAGAAAAAACGGGCTAACCGGCACCGAAACCAAATTGGACACCCGCTACCCTAATGACAAAAACAACATGAACAACTTTGGCGTTTACGCCCAACACCTTTTAAAAATGGGCGGTGGCAAATGGGTGTTAAATGACGGCATTCGTTTACAATCAAGTTCGCTTCGTTCTACTATTGACGATAATTCGTTTTTCGTCTTTCCGTTTACCAAAATAGAACAGAATAACCTGGCGCTGACAGGAAACGTTGGTGTAATATATATGCCTAATGTCAGTTTGCGGGTAGCCAGCGGGCTTTCCACCGGTTTCCGGTCGCCCAATGTTGATGATGCTTCACGCATTTTCGAATCAAACACCGCATCAAAACAATTGATTGTTCCAAACCCGAACATTGGCCCTGAAAGAACAGACAATGTGGACCTGAGCATTACACAAACGGTGGGCGAGAAACTTAGAATTGAAGTAACCGGCTTTTATACCTGGTTTAGAAAGGCCATTGCTTTGGCTCCTTTTAGTCTAAACGGAGAAGACTCGGTTCTTTACAACGGCGCAACAGTTGCGGTGTTCGCCAACCAAAATGTAAATAAAGCTTTTTTGTATGGTTTTAACGGCAGCGTAGGTGTAGATATTACGGCTCAGTTAGTGTTTACATCTACACTTAATTATACCTATGGCCGCCTGCAGCCCGATGGCGGAAGCACAGTTCCGTTAGACCATATACCGCCGGTATTTGGTAAAACAGCTTTAGCCTTTACAAACAGCGCTGCAAGTATTGAACTCTATGCGCTTTACAATGGCTGGAAAAATAAAAACGATTATAACCCCAGCGGCGAAGATAATGCGCAGTACGCCACGCCCGACGGAACCCCTTCATGGATGACGCTGAACGTTAAAACATCCGTAAACTTCAGCAAAAGCTTCTCTGTTCAGGCCGGGGTAGAAAATGTTTTCGACCGCAATTACCGGTATTTTGCATCGGGCTTTTCGGCGCCGGGGCGCAACTTTATTGTAGCCTTTCGAGCTGGCTTTTAAAGCGCACCCTTTTTCTTATGTTTTTATTTTTGCATTTTTAATAGTAGCTTCTTCGGAGGCTACTATTTTTAAACAATTTAAAGTAGCCAGCAAGCGTTTTTACACGGAGAGCAAAACCTTTGAAAAAGGGTATGCAAAAGGGTTTTTTATATTATTTTCAATTTTTTTTGCCGGTAGGTGCAGCAATCAGCACAAATAATTGTCTAACTTACAGGCACCCCACACGGAAATTATGACCGAGGAAGCCATCTTACAAGGATGTTTACACAACAAGGCTACAGCGCAAAAGAGCTTGTACGAAAAGTACAGTCCTAAAATGCTGGCAGTATGTTACCGATATGGACATAACCGGGAGGATGCCGAAGACATGTTACAGGAAGGTTTTATAAAAGTGTTTTCGCAAATACACACTTTTGAAAATCGTGGTTCGCTGGAAGGATGGATACGCCGAATTATGGTACACACCTGCATTAACATTATTAAAAAGAATAAAAAGTTTAATGAAAGTGTTGACCTGATTCATGCAACAATGGTGCACATAAAAGAAGAGGCAATTCCATCCATTATTCAGGCGAAACAAGTTATAGAATGTATCAGGCTCTTGCCTGTTGGCTATAGAACGGTGCTGAACCTGTATGCAATAGAAGGGTTCTCGCACCGCGAAATTGGAGCTATGCTGGATATTGAAGAAAGCACAAGCCGCAGCCAATATACCAGGGCAAAAGCTATGCTGGAAGATGTGTTAATTAAAAAGAAAATAATCCAAAAACCAAGGGAGCCACAGGAACTTGTTTCTGCCTCCGGAAGGTAACCCTACAACTGCTGCCATTATGTTGAACGACAACCGACAAGATGATTTTGAGGATTTTTTGAGGCAAAGCTCAAACGACCTTCGTATGCACCCTTCCAACAAAGTTTGGAGCGCTGTTTCCAAATCGTTAAAAGAGCGCCGCCGGCGAATTGGTTTTATTACCACCTCGTTTTTTTTAATTTCTTCTCTTTTAGGTTATTACCTGGTTCAAACAAAAGATGTGGTAAAACCAGTTGTTGCAAAAGAAACGTCCGCAAGCGCAGACAACTTCGAGGCTCGCCAAAAAACCCTTCAAAAAGGGGTACAAAACACGCTCGTTCCCGCAAAAGTTATCCAATCGCCATTATTTAACATTTCCAGGAAACGAGTAACAAACCAAACCCAAACGACCGCTGTAGTACAGCCTATATATCCCACAGAAAACAACATTATTGAAAAAAGCATAACGGGCGTGGAAGCAACAGATGTTGTGGTTAAAAATGACTTAGCTGAAAAAGCCTTTCCACTTTCTATAATTGACTCAAACCCCGAAGAAACGCCTGTTACCAACGCGCCAGTGGTTAAGCTAAGTACTGAAAAGGAGGATGAAAAGATTTTAACTATCGAAAGCGTAACCAATGCTTTCCGGCTTTCG
>JBBSRB010000058.1:0-17549 GCA_038243445.1 Chitinophagales bacterium
CCATTCGGTAACCCAGCGGCTTACTAAAATGCCGCAGAAAAGCGATAGCAGAAGACCAATAATTTGCGTAGTGGCAAATCCTTTCACCGGACCTAATCCAAACGAAAAAAGAATAACAGCGGTTAATAAGGTAGTTATGTGTCCGTCAAGCACCGGTGGCAACGATCGGTGGTAACCGTCTTTAATTGCAAGTTGGTAAGGTTTCCCACGGGTTAACTCTTCTTTTATACGTTCGTAAATCAACACGTTTGTATCTACAGCCATACCAATGGTGAGCACCAAACCCGCAATACCAGGCGCTGTAAGTGTAGCGCCCAAACCGGTTAACACGCCAATGGTAAACAGCAGGTTTAAAATCAGAGCAATGTTTGCTACCCAGCCACTGTTGTTGTAGTAAACAAGCATTAAAATAAAAATTATTAGGAACGAAATTCCAAAAGCCATAGCGCCGCCTTTAATAGCATCGGCACCTAATGTTGGCCCGACCACTTGCTCCTGAACAATTTTTGCCGGGGCCGGTAATTTACCTGCTTTCAAAATGTTCGATAAATCTGTAGCTTCTTCAGTAGTAAACGATCCTGAAATGCTGGAGTTACCGCCGGTAATTTTTTCGTTTACCCGCGGGGCAGAATAAACCACGTTATCAAGTACAATAGCAATAGAACGCTTTTCGTTTTTACCGGTAAGGTTGGCCCAATCTGTAGCGCCTTTTGGCGTCATACGCATAGAAACTTCGGGTTCGCCAGTAACCTGGTTAAAATCAGAGCGGGCTTCGCTTACTGCTTCGCCTTCCAGCGGGGCTTTATCGCGGCCATAAGTTTTAATGCCGTAAAGAGAAACAAACGTTGATTTTTTGCCGTTATTTATGGATGGCATACCGTACATAAAAACGATATCGGCAGGAAAGGCGTTTCTAATTGCCGGCGTTTCAAGATAAGTACGCGCAATGGCTGTATCGCTTAGCGACACGTAACCAAGTTGCCCGTTATCAATAGCCTGGCCGGTTTGCGGGTCAACAGAAAACTGAATGTATTTCCAAAGAGATTCGCGGGCGGCTGCAGTTTTGCCTGCTGTATCGGTGCCTGCTTTTAAGTCATTAATATTTCCTTTGGTGGTATCTGCGCCTATTGCCGCAATGGCTGTTGTATCCACTTTTGAAGCAGAATCGGCCGCTGCTTTTCCACCCATCAATACGTTAAACGCATCATCGGCTTTTTGAATTGAAGTGCCTAATTCGCTGATATTATACACTTCCCAAAACTGAAGATTGGCGCTTGATTGCAACAATTTGCGCACTCTTTCCTTATCCTGAATACCAGGTAGCTCCACTGTAATAATACCGCGTTCTGCATCGGGGTTGATGTTTGGCTGCGCTACACCAAACTGGTCAATACGAGTGCGCAATACGCGAAAAGTGCGGTTAAAAGCGTCTCTTGCTTCTGTTTTAATAGCAGCAACTACTTCATCATCGCTGGAGGTAGTTTTAATTTTTTCTTGTCCGGATATTGAAAATAGCGAAGCAAGGCGGGCATTTGGAGCAAGCTTTTTATATTCCTGAACAAACAAGGAAACGTAATCCGCATCGCTGTTTGCCTTGCGTTTTGTAGCGTTTTCCAATGCTTTTACAAAAGCAGGATCTTTGGAGTTTTTGGTCATGGAGCGTAACAATCCCGAAAGTTCCACTTCCATTGTTACGTTAATACCGCCCTGAAGATCAAGCCCCAGGTTCAGTTCTTCTTCTTTTGCTTTTTGGTAAGAAATGGGGCCTTGAATGCCGTAATGTATTGTTGTTTCTTTGGTGCTGTCCAGCAAGCGGCGAAGGCGGTCTTTATAAAGTTGATCTCGTACCGTTGGGTTTGTAGAGGCAGCGTTTGCAAAGCTGTGCGCTTTCGCTTCCATTTTTTTCTCGTGGCTGCGCACTACCCACGTAAACGAAAGTTCATAAACCGAATAAAGAATAAGCAGAATAGTAAAAAAGCGAACCAGGCCTTTTAGTTGCATAAATAAAAATTTAATTCTCTTTTCTTCCTTTCTTTGGTGGAAAAGGAAAAAGGTGTTTTTTTTAGAGTTGGCAAATATAGCTTTTTCAGGATAATATATGGTGTTTTTAGCGGTATAAAAGCCTCGGTACAGAACGGCTTTCAGTCCTGTTTTACGGCTGCCGGTAAAACTATTTTAAATTTTTTAACGCCAGGGGAGCCAGCCGCTCTTTTTAAACTCACTTTTCTTCTTCTGACCAATTACTCAAAACATAAGTCAGTACATTTGCTGCTATTTAACCCTTTCCATGAAGTTATCATCTTTACTTACCCGTTTTAACGAGCCCGAAACACTAAAAATGGCACGGCTTGGCAGAGAACTCAGGGCAAAAGGCATAGACGTTGTGGACCTCAGCCTTGGCGAGCCCGACTTTGATACGCCCGACCATATTAAAGAAGCGGCAAAAAGGGCCATTGACGAAAACTGGAGCCATTATTCGCCAGTTGGTGGCTACCTGGAACTAAAGGAAGCGGTGTGCACCAAGCTAAAGCGTGATAATGGCCTGACTTATAGGCCCGAAAATATTGTGGTTTCTACAGGTGCAAAACAAAGCTTAGCCAACGTAATTTTAAGTATTGTAGAAGAAGGAGATGAGGTGATTATTCCAACACCCTTTTGGGTAACTTATGCGGCGCTGGTTCAAATGGCAAACGCCGACGTACGCCTGCTGAAAACAGGATTGGAGAGCGGCTATAAAATTACACCGCAGCAATTGGAAGAAGCGATAGGGCCAAAAACCAAATTGTTTATTTTTTCATCGCCCTGCAACCCAAGCGGAGCTGTTTATACAAAAGATGAATTAGAAGCATTAGCGCAGGTTTTTAAAAAGCACCCGCAGGTGTATATTATATCTGATGAAATTTACGAATACATAAATTACGGTGGCAAACACGAAAGCATTGCACAGTTTGACGCAGTAAAAAACCAAACGGTGGTGATTAATGGTTTAAGCAAAGGTTTTGCAATGACGGGCTGGCGTTTAGGATATATGGCTGCTCCCGCAGAAATAGCAAAAGCATGCGAAAAACTACAAGGGCAATTTACCAGTGGAACAAGCGCCATTACCCAACGTGCCGCCATTACCGCGCTTACTGCGCCGCTGGATTCAACGTATGCCATGGTGGAAGAATTTGCCCGCCGAAAGAAGCGCACGCTGGAGTTAATGTCGGAGATTGAAGGCTTTGAATTTGTAGAACCCGATGGCGCTTTTTACGCTTTTCCGTACGTAAATTATTATTTTGGAAAAAAGAACGGCGAAGAAACAATTAAAGATGCCGATGACCTGGCGATGTATTTATTAAACAAAGCGCATGTTTCCACTGTTACAGGTTCGGCTTTTGGTAACGACCGTTGCCTGCGTATTTCGTTTGCCAACAGCATGGAAAACATCGAAAAAGGCATGGAGCGAATTAAGACCGCATTGAAGGCGTTGAAATAATTTTTTTAAATCATACACAAAAGGGGCTGATTTCGGATAAAAAACATACAAAAAAGGGGTAGATTAAAGAGCCAAAAAGCGGTGGTAGCCAACCATAAAAAATTAATTCAGATCGGGATCATACCCCTTTTTTAAACCTTTTTTCCTTCTTTACTTAAAGCTAAAAAAGTTTGATGTAATTGTAGCACCTGCGGTATCACCAATTCCTGTTCGCCATTTTCAATAATATAATCGCACAACTTCATTTTTACCTCTTCGGCTATCTGCCGTTTCAGCCTGTTAATCACTTCCTGCCGTGTTACTCCATCGCGCTGCATTACACGCTGTATGCGCAGGTGCTTTGGTGTATGAACGCCTATTACATAATCGAGACCGGAATGAGATCCGCTTTCAAAAATTAGCGCGGCCTCTTTAATTATATACGGTGCGTTTTGGGCGTTCATCCAGTCTTCGGCATCTTTAATCGTCAACGGGTGTACCAACGAATTTAAAAGCTCTAGTTTTTGGGGGTTGGTAAACACAATCTTTGCCAGTTCGGCCCGGTTCAAAACATCATTAATATAAATGCTATCACCAAAATTTAATTTCAAAGCGGCTTTTAAGTCAGAATTGGTTTGATACAGCCTTTTAGACGCCGCATCGGCATAATAAACCGGGATATTGAGCAACGCAAACACTTTTGTAATAGTGGTTTTGCCCGATCCAATGCCGCCGGTAAGCCCAATTTTCAGCATAAAAAAACCCAAAACAGGTTAAGGGCTGCTTCGGGTTTCGAATGTAGTGTTTTTTTAAAACTTATTTCTTGTCGGTAGTTATTGCAACCGGTTTATTTAAAGCCGAAGTCCATTCCATAGAAATGGCACTTTTTTCTATTTTCATATAGCTCCCCGGATTTGTTTCCAGGCTAAGAGTTCCATCTTCATTTACTTTATTTATGCTGCCGTGTATTCCTGCAATGGTTACCACTTTATCTCCTTTATTAAGGTTTTCTAAAAAGCCTTTTTGCTGCTTTGCTTTTTTTGCCTGCGGGCGAATAAAAAACAGCCAGAAAACCAATATCATTCCGCCTAAAAAAATAAACTGCGTGTAGCCGCTAAAACCCGGTACCGCTTGTGCCTGTAATAAAAACATGATGAGAATTATTAATTGTGTAAATCTTTATTTCTGAACTTCTACAGCAAACGATAATTGCTGCGGTGTGGTGCCTGCGTTGGTAGTTATAAACACATCTTTTCGTTGCGCACCCTGCCTGTCTTTAGAGTCGAACTTTGCTTTAATAACACCTTCGCTACCTGGTGCTATCGGGGCTTCGGGCTTTTCGGCAACGGTGCAGCCGCAGCTTGCATTTACGTTTGAAACAATTAGTGGTCCGGCGCCGGTGTTTTTAAACCGCCAGCTTACTTCAACTATGCCACCTTCTTTTACTTTCCCCAATTCCTGGTGCATCGAATCTATCCACTGGATTTGTGCTGCGCTTGTGGGTGCGGTGGCGGTAACGTTGTCTGCGGTTACGGCAGCATCTGCGCTGATATTATTGCTATTTGCATCGTTGCTGGTACAGGCAAAAAGCACGCTGCTGATGATTAAGGCACTAAAAAAATACTTCATGAATTTTTTAATTTTTGCGCTACAAATGTACTTTATTTGGGCTAAGCTTTTTTAAAGTCGGTTTTTAGCATTTTACCTTCCTGCATCAGCTCTTTATGAATGCCATCTAAAATACCATTTACAAATTGCCCGCTTTGTTCGGTGCTGTACTCTTTTGCCAGTTCTATGTATTCGTTAATGGTTACTTTCGGCGGAATGGTTTCAAAAAACAAAAATTCGGCTATGCCCAGGCGCATTAAAATCATGTCTAATGTAGCCAGCCGTTCTGCATCCCAGTTTTTTAATTTTGGTAAGATAAAGCTATCTAAATAAGCTTGTTTTTCTACCACTGTTGCCAGCAGGTTTTTGGCAAACTGAAGTTTTTCGAGGCTGATGAACTGCGTCAAATCTACACCGGCGGGCTTTTGCAGGTAGTTTTTAACCAACTGAACAGTCATCTCGCTGTCATCGTCCCAATTGGTATACACTTCTTCAAGGTGCGAAATAAAAGCTTCGTTGGGCAACAGCAATTCTTCAAAAATAAAGCGTACAATTTCTTTTTCGCTTTTTGCATCGCGTGCCGGAGTAAGTATGTATCGTTTGTATTCAATAGAATCGGCAAGCTGAATGTAAAGCTTTCGCACCAGTTCTTTATCAATAAAAAGGTGCGGTTTTAAAATGTTCCATTCGCCTTTCAGGCGCGCATCTTCTTTTATTTGCCAAAGTAATTGGTTGCCGGCAATTTTTGTATTTACATTGAGATCAGCTTCGGAAGGCAAATGTTTTCCGCTTCTTTTATACGAGTCTTTTTCGGCATAAGCCGCCACTTCGGTAATAAAGAAAAGAACGTAGTGTAAAAGGCTTTTCGATTCGTTTAAGTGCTTTTGAAGTAGCCGCTGCGGTTCTCCGGTCACTACATCTTTATCAAGGGTACTTACTGTGTATAACGTTTGCATCACCTTTACCCTGATATTCCTTCTGCTGATCATATTTTTGTAAGAACTGTTTTGAGCCGGCGAAGATAGGAAGTTGTGGCAATTTTGCACCGCCTGTTTACACTCGTTTGTAAAAACAATTAGCCGCTGCTGAAAACGGACTAAAAGCATTTTTTAACAAACAGCAACTCACCGGTTTTCTTTCTGTTTTACCACAGTAGTATCTTTTTTAACAACCACTCCTGTATCGTTTTTTAAAGATGTGTAGCCGCCGTTTGTTGGGGTGGCTTCGCGGCCACTGGGGGTAGATCGCTGACCATTTTCCCAGGTATAAATTTTACGCGGATCTAATTTTTCAGGCGCTTTTTTGGTTGTTTTTTTTGAAGTTTTTGTAGTGGTTGTTTTTTTGTCAACCTTTTTGGTGGTGTTTTGTGCTGTTGTTACCTGAATGGTAGCTGCCATTATTAATACACTTAAAATCAAACGCTTCATAATCAAAAATTTAAGGTTTAAAAGAATAATTCATTGCTGCAAACGAACTGCCAACATTCTAAACAAAGGAAAAATTACCCCTTTTTTAAAGGTTTTTACCCCGGCGGTGCCGCTATCTTTGCAGTTACTGCAGGCTGCGCTATCGATCTTGTTTTAAATAAGCAGGGTAGGAAAGTCCGGGCAGCAAAGAGCAACGTACCGGCTAACGGCCGGGTTTTGTTTTGTAAAAAGAACAAAAACAGAAAGTGCCACAGAAAATAACTGTCGCGCTTTGCGATGAGGGTGAAAATGTGGGGTAAGAGCCCACGTTTTGTATTGGTAACAATGCAAAAGGGTAAACCTTACGTGCTGAAATGCCATGTAAAGGATCGTCTGAAAGCTGCTCGCTTAATGATCCAGGGTAGGCAGATACATCCAGGTTAGTAATAACCGGAGCAGATAAATGATAGCGGTTTTGAAAAGGTGTAAAAGCTTCTCAAAATACAGAACCCGGCTTACAGGCCTGCAGTATTTTTTTTAAAAAGGTTCAAAAAGGGACGTTTGTTTTTCAATTCAGACTTAAACGACCCAAAAAGCCACCCAGCTCCATCAGCCAGGCAATGCCCAAATGCACTATTAAGCCACCCCAAATAGAACGGGTGTGGTAGGTAACAACACCCAAAACAAGTCCGCCGAAAAAAGAAGAGATGCATTCTGCCAGCGGCTTTCCAAAATGAATGGTGCAATAAAAAACCGCCATGGGTAAAATGGCCTCTTTTCCCGCATACTTTAAAAAAGCAAGCACCAGAAAACCCCGGAAAAAAAGTTCAATGCCCAGGAAATCAGATCCATACGATAGCTCGTACAAAAATTGGTAAAAGCCTTTAAACGCCTCGTTCGGGACCTGTTGCAGCGTAGCCATTTTTGGATACATGTTTAAAAAATCGGGTTGAAAAGAAGCCGCAGCAATCAACGGAACCATAAAAGCCAACATCAGCAAGTAGGGCTTTATCGAAAAACCTTTGGTACTAAAACCATAGAAAGGCTGCTCCGGGCTAAAAAGCTTCCAAACTACCAACAAGCAACCCATTACTACAACAAGTTTTACCGGCCAATAAAGCACGGCATTCCAATAAGCATTTACTCCTTCGTTTGCCGATAAGAAAAAAGAGGGGGAGGCAGCCATTTTCCAGGAAAAGATAGCTGGCGCAATCAACAAAAGCAGTACAAATGAGCCTTTTGCAAACAATGGTTCTTTTTTAAATACCGAAACCAGCCAGTACGGAACAGCAAGCGCACTTAAAAAGACAACGTACCAGCCCACATAAGTACCTCCAAAAGAGGCAGAGTTTATTTTTTGATTTAAGCCAAACCTGAAATTAATAAAAACAAGCACCGCAGTAAATAACGCCGAAAAGCCAAATACAGCTTTGTTTGTTTCGGTCCAATATTGCCGCATTTGCCCCGCTATCTTTTTCATGCAGGCAAAGGTTGTTTTAAAACCTTTGAAAAAGGGTAGGGAAACCGTTTTTATTTGAGCACCATCTTCAACAAACGGGGCGCAGATAACTTTTTTGTAAACGCCCCCGCTTTATTGGAATGTTTTAAAATGCGGCACAGCTTTTATGCTAATGCCGTAAATACAATAGCTATGGAAGAAAAAGATAAATTGGAAAGCGGAAAACACCAACATCCGCTGAGCCTGAATGAGGGCGAAAAGAAGAAAGCGGCAGATGCCTACCAATCGGCCGAAAAAGACATCGAACTAGACGCCGATCTATCGGCGCGTGGCCCAAACGATGATTTAGATGAAGGCGAAACCGCCCGCCTTGGAGATGAGGGTGCAGGCGTAATATGAGAAAATGAAACTGAGTTCCCTTCCATGAAAACCTTTCAAAAAGGCTTGCCGTACCCCTTTTTTGAATGTTTTTAAAACATCGTAGTTATTAATTGCAATTAAG
Organism: Chitinophagales bacterium; assembly: GCA_038243445.1. Classification (GTDB taxonomy): domain Bacteria; phylum Bacteroidota; class Bacteroidia; order Chitinophagales; family Chitinophagaceae; genus Flavisolibacter. Next base: position 8,433 of record JBBSRB010000058.1, read on the forward strand.
AATAAGCCAAATCAATCACAACAGTTTATCATGCCACATAACAAACATCCAAGACAAGAAAGCCCTGAACAGAGGGGCAAAATGGCGCCGCAGCTAAGCGGGCACACGCGGCAAACAGAAATGCATTCCACAAGAGCTAAAGCCGGGCGAAAGCCTGAAACAGGAGTGCGATTTTCGATAGAGCTGTTGCGCGAAAACGATTTATACGAACGACAGGACAGTTAACTAAACAAACAGTAAGTATGAAAGTGCAAACGTCTTTACAAAGCGGACTTGCAGGCGCTGTAGCCTTAACGCTGCTGCACGAGCTGCTGAGGCATACAATAGCCACTGCGCCGCGAATGGATAGGCTTGGAATGAACGCGATAGCAAAAGCTTTGAAAAAGGGGGGAATGAACGTGCCCCAAACCAACCACTTGTTTTGGATTACAATGGCAGGCGATATAGCAGGCAATGCGCTTTATTACAGTTTAGCCGGCGTAGGAAAGAAGAGGGGAACGCTTGTGCGAGGCGCCGTTCTTGGACTTTCTGCTGGCATTGGCGCTGTGGTTTTGCCAAAACATTTGGGGTTAGATGATGCACCAAGTAACAGAACGCGGGCAACAAAGGCCATGACTGTTGCACTATATCTTTTTGGCGGAATGGTGGCGGCGGGCACCTTGCTAATGGCATGCAAAAAGAGGTGAAAAAGGGTATAAGTCAATCTTTTAAAAAGTTATCCAGCAATTCTTCGTGCTTTAAATTAGTTAACTGCTTTTTGTATTCTCTGTAAAAAAGAAGCAGCAAAATAATGGCTGCCAAAAACGAAGCATTGTTTACCCTTTCGGCAAATGTTTCTACAATGGTTATCATCATAACAAACCGTTTACCAACTTAATGACAAAAGCTTTGCCAACAAAGCAACGCTTTAGGCGTCCTTTTTTAAAGGTTTTAATTCTTTCAATAACTTATCTTCGCCCGTATGACAATAGAACAATTGAAAGATATGAGGGATCGTGTGTCTGTCCTGAGGAGGTTTCTTTGACGTTGCTCAACGGAAAGATAAAATAGACAACGACAAACAACTTTCGCTTTCTCCCGGTTTTTGGGACGATAACACCCGCGCCACCGGTATTTTAAAAGAAATAAAACTAAGTGAATTTTGGGTTCATCTTTTTGAAGAAGTAGACGCTGCGGTAGAAGATTTTGCGATTCTTTTTGAATTTTGGAAAGAAGGTGAAGGAGTTGAAGAATACGTAAAAGCGGCCTACCAGGCTGCCCTTCAAAAGCTGGAAGAAGCCGAATTCAAAAGCACGCTGAACGAACCCGAAGACGAACTTCCGGCTGTAGTACAAATCAACTCCGGCGCCGGCGGAACCGAAAGTCAGGACTGGGCAGAAATGCTCTCTCGCATGTACCGGATGTATGGCGAGCGCCAGGGCTGGAAAGTTTCCGAACTCGATTGGCAGGACGGCGATGGAGCCGGCATAAAAACAGCCACTTTTCAATTTGACGGACCCTTTGCGTATGGTTTTTTAAAAGCCGAAAGTGGCGTGCATCGCCTTGTGCGCATTTCGCCGTTCGATAGCAATGCCCGGCGCCATACCTCATTCGTTTCGGTATTTGTGTATCCGTTGGTAGATGATACAATTGATATAGAAATAAAACCGGCTGATGTAAAAATGGAAACCTCGCGCAGCGGCGGTGCCGGCGGTCAAAACGTAAATAAAGTAGAAACAAAGGTTCAGTTAACGCATATTCCCAGTGGCATAGTGGTGGTTTGTCAGCAGGACAGAAGCCAACTGGGAAACCGCGAGTTGGCCATGCAAATGCTAAAAAGCAGGTTGTACGAAGAAGAACTTCGAAAGCGACAGGCTATTAAAGATGTAACCAATTCCAGCAAGAAAAAAATAGAATGGGGTTCGCAAATCCGCAGCTATGTTTTTCATCCGTATAAAATGATTAAAGACCACCGAACCGATTATGAAGTAGGAAATGTGCAGCCGGTAATGGATGGCGAACTCGATGGTTTTATAAAGGCGTACCTGATGATGGAAAAAGAAAGTGAGGTGAACTAAGCTAATTGCTACTATTTAGCTGCTGTTGCGTCGCACTCTTGTACTTTTGAAACGTAATTCAACTTAAAACAGCCACAAAGGCTCTAAGACATAAAGTAACACAAAAATTTGTGTCTTTGTGGCAAAAACCTTAAATATGAATTTAGGATATTTTAGTTACCCCATTCCGGCAAACGAACCCATTTTGCATTATGCACCAGGCTCGGCCGAACGCAAAGCGTTAAAAAAAACAATTGCAGAACTAAAAGCAACTGAAGCCGACATACCCATGTACATTGGCGGAGAGGAAGTACGCACAGGCAAAACGGTGGACATTCATCCGCCACACGAACGGGCATTTAAGTTAGGCCACTTTCATGCCGGCGACGAAAGCCATGCGCACGAAGCCATCAAAGCAGCCTTAGCCGCACGCCAGGAATGGAGCGATATGAGTTGGGAAAATCGTGCAAACATATTTTTGCGTGCCGCCGATCTTCTTTCAACCAAGTATCGTTACCATATTAACGGCACCACTATGCTGGGGCAAAGCAAAAATGTGTATCAGGCCGAAATAGATGCAGCCTGTGAGTTGATTGATTTTTTACGATTTAACGTTCACTTTTTAAGTGAAATTTATAAGCAACAACCTGTTAGCGCCCCGGGCATGCACAACCGTTTAGAGTGGCGTCCTTTAGAAGGATTTGTTTTGGCTATTACGCCTTTTAATTTTACTGCCATTGGTGGCAATTTGCCTACTTCTGCTGCTATGTGCGGCAATGTAGTAGTTTGGAAACCAGCAAACACACAAGTATATTCTGCGCAAATGTTTATGCGCATTTTAAAAGAAGCAGGCCTGCCCGATGGAGTGATCAACCTGATTTATGTTGATGGACCTACACTTGGTAAGGTTTGCTTTAGCCATAAAGATTTTGCCGGCATTCATTTTACAGGTTCTACAGGTGTGTTTAACCACATGTGGAAAACAATTGGCGAAAACGTAGGAAATTATAAAAGCTATCCCCGTATTGTTGGCGAAACCGGAGGAAAAGATTTTGTTATTGCACACCATTCAGCCGATGCACTTGTAGTTGCTACCGCCTTGTTGCGTGGCGCTTTTGAATACCAGGGACAAAAATGTTCGGCTGCTTCACGTGCTTATATACCGTCAAACATTGCCGAAGAGGTAAAGCGCATTTTGGTAGAAGAAATCAATAACTTTAAAATGGGTTCGGTGGAAGATCTGGGCAATTTTATTAACGCTGTAATTGATGAAAAAAGCTTCGACAATATTGCAAAATACATAACCGATGCAAAGGCCGACACCAACGTAGATATCATTGCCGGCGGAACGTACGATAAATCGAAAGGTTTTTTTGTTCACCCAACAGTAATTGAAACCAAAGACCCCAAATCGGTAACCATGTGCAACGAAATTTTTGGCCCCGTGCTTACCATTTATGTTTATGACGAAAATGCTTTTGAAGAAACACTTGAATTGCTGGACAATACATCACCATATGCTTTAACCGGCGCTGTAATAGCGCAAGACCGTTATGCAGTGGAACTGGCTACAGATAAGCTGCGCAACTCGGCCGGTAATTTTTATATTAACGACAAGCCTACCGGCGCAGTAGTGGGACAGCAGCCATTTGGCGGCGCCCGCGCTTCCGGCACAAACGATAAAGCCGGTTCAATGATTAATTTATATCGTTGGTTAAGTGCCCGCACAATTAAAGAAACATTTGTGCCTGCAACCGATTACCGCTATCCATTTTTAAGAGGTGAAAGCGGCGGAATTTAAATGATTATAAAACATACAAAAAAGGGCTGCTTTATTACAAGGCGCCCTTTTTGCATAAAAAAAGCAGGTATAAATACCTGCTTTTAAAATTTCTTCTCTTTCAGTTAGTTGCTAAGATTGGCTTGGTAAAAACCCTCTCTTTGTAGCAGAACGCGGTTGTGAATTTCGGTGAAAAAAGAATCGTTCACTAACTTTTTTACCATTTGCGTTTGTACAAAATCTTCTGCCTGGGCAATTACTTTCAGGCTTTCAATTTTCATAATAGCTCTTTTGCTGCACTTTCCAATCTGGCGATCTAACCAGGTGCATTTCTCGGCTAAGTAAAGTTGATGGTTGGGAAAATAGGCGTTCATAGAGAATAGAATTTGAATTTTTTTATCGGATGGTTTCGTTCGAGAAACAATTTAGTCACAAAAAGCCATAAGAATTAGAAATATTAGCCTTTTGTTCTACTTTAATAGACCAAACCGCCAATATTATCGGTGGATAGTGGAATGCACTTACGGCAGATGCCGGCTTTTTATATATGAGCATTTTTAAACCAGTACCCTTTCAACCAGGTTTTCTACCTTTCATTCGCAATCTAAAAAAGAAGTGACATCCTTTTTGTGGTGTTTTTGAGTTCAAACAACACCTAAATAAAAACGATAATTGTGTTGGTTAACAGATTTATTTCTCCATTCTTCAACAACTTATATTTGCTTTTGTGATTACCCAAAACACCATTCAACAAATTCAGTCGCGTATAGATGTAATTGATGTGGTGGGCAACTTTGTAAAGCTTAAAAAAAGAGGGTCAAACTATTTGGGTCTTTGCCCTTTTCATAACGAGCGCACTCCATCGTTTACCGTATCGCCGTCAAAAGAAATATACAAATGCTTTGGCTGCGGCAAAAGCGGCAACTCCATTTCGTTTATAATGGAGCACGAAAAAGCCTCTTATGTAGAAGCGCTCCGGTGGCTGGCCAATAGGTACAATGTTGAAATAGAAGAAACAGCGGTGTCGCCGGAAAGGGCGCAGGAGCTTCAGGCTGCCGAAAGTCTGCACGCCATTAACCAGTTTGCACAAAAGTTTTATCAACACCAGTTGTTAAACACAGAAGAAGGGCGCGCTGCCGGATTATCGTACCTTTTACAACGGGGTTTTACAGAGGTAACGATTACTAAATTTGGATTAGGCTTTGCACCCGAAAGCAGGAATTTGTTTAGCGAAGCAGCCATAAAAAATCAATTCAATCCAGAGCTTTTGCAGAAATCGGGTTTGGTTGTTAACCGTAACAATCAACTGGCAGATAATTACCGCGACCGCATTATTTTTCCCATACACAACAACAGCGGAAAAGTAATTGGCTTTGGCGCCCGCCTTATTAAAACAAACGATAAAGCACCTAAATACATTAACACACCCGAAAACGAGTTGTACGTAAAAAGCAAGCTGCTTTATGGTACTTTTTTCGCGCGGCAGGCTATTGATAAAGCAGATGAATGTTTTTTGGTGGAAGGCTATACCGACGTACTTTCCTTACACCAGGGCGGCATTGAAAATACAGTTGCAAGTGGCGGCACATCGCTAACGCAAGATCAGTTGCGGCTGATAAAAAAGTACACAAAAAACCTGACTATTATTTACGATGGCGATGCCGCCGGCGTAAAGGCCGCACTTCGCGGACTTGATATGGCGCTGGAAGAAGGATTAAATGTAAAGCTTGTTCTGGTGCCCGACGGGCACGATCCCGACAGCTATTTACAAGGGATGGGAGCCGATGCATTTCGAACGTTTATTTCAGAAAATAAAAAAGATTTTGTTCTTTTTCAACTGGAAGTATTGCTGAAAGATGCAGTGAACGACGCATCCAAAAAAGCCGAAGTAGTAAATGGTGTTGCAGAAACAATTTCTAAGATTGATAGAACCGAAGACTTTACCAAACAGCAGGATTACATACGCCAGTGCTCGCAGATTTTAAAAATAGATGAAGTAGGCTTTACATCGCTTGTTAATAAATTTATACGCAACCGTATAGCCACCGTAGAAAAAAAGCTGCCGTTTGAAGAAGCAAAGTTTTTTGAAGAAAATGCCCGGCAGGGCGAACGAACCGATTTTGACGATAACACTTTTTTGCTTTTGCACCACGATGAATTGCAGGAAAAAGAAATTGCCCGGGTGCTGCTGGAGCACGGCATGAAAAGCTGGCACGGCCAGGAAACGATTGCCGAATATGTTTTTTCCGAACTGCCCGAAGAAGAATTGTTTCAAAGCAAAACAGTGGTAACCTTTTTAAACACGTACAAACAGGTGTTTGAAGAGCAGCATAAAGTAGATAAGAATTATTTTATCTATCATGATAATACAGATGTAAGTACGCTTTCGGTAGCGCTTTCCAATTTTCCTTACGAGCAAAGTGCCCGCTGGCGCGAAGATGAAAACCAGTCAACAGGTTACCAAAAAGCCTTGTTTGAACAAGATTATAAAAGCTTTATAAATGTGCTGCACGCCGATAATAAAAACGAGCTGGGTAATTATTTAAAATCGCAAAAAGACAATACAGAAGAAGAGGTTGAATCGGCCATAGGCTACTTAAAGCTTCGAAAAATAAAAAAACTTTTAATGCAGAACCACGCCGAAATGGAAAGTGCCGATGCTTCTCAGCTATCCACCTTTATATTAACGCACCAGCATTTAAAATCATTGGAAATGGAGTTAACTAAAAAGCTGGGAACTGTTGTTTTTCGTTAATTAAAAATCAATAGCCTTCCCTTTTATCAACCGGTAAATAAACTTTTTAATGATTAGAACAGCAGAAAAAATCAAAGTAATTAAAGGCGATATAACAAAAGTGGCAGCCGATGCGATTGTGAACGCTGCAAACAGTTCGCTGCTTGGTGGTGGCGGCGTTGATGGCGCCATACACCGCGCCGGCGGGCGCGCAATATTGGAGGAATGTAAAAAGATTATTGCTGCTCAAGGCCGGTGTAAAACTGGCGAAGCGGTTATTACCACAGCCGGAAACCTGCCGCAAAAATTTGTCATTCATACGGTTGGGCCTGTTTGGAAGGGAGGAGGCGAGGGCGAGGGGCAAAGTTTGGCTTCCTGCTACCGTTCGGCGCTACAACTTGCCGTGGAAAACAAGTGCGAAACAGTTGCGTTTCCAAATATCAGCACCGGAGTTTATGGCTTTCCAAAAAAGGAAGCAGCAAAAATTGCAGTGGAAACCGTTGTGCAGTTTTTAAACAATTCAAACAGGCTTAAAATGGTATTGTTTGTTTGTTTTGATGAAGAAAATGAAAAGTTTATTGAGCAACAATTAACTGAAGAATTCAAAAAATAATTTCAATCAATCACCCATTTTTTAAAAGCTTTTGATAGACTTTGAAACGATACAAGTTGGTGAACGGTGTAGTTTAGAATTAATAAACTTCACTCACACCGAGCCGCTGTTTAAACTAACAAACGCCAACCGTTTACATTTAAAGCAATGGTTGTTTTGGGTAGATCACATGCAATCGCCACACGATTTTACCAATTATATCGAAGCCGCGCAGCAACGGTTTAAAGCCGGAACAGAAGTGAATTTTGTGATAATTTGGAATGGTAAGGTGGCCGGCCGTATTGGTTTGCACGGCATCAATAATAAAGATAAAATAGCTTCTGTTGGCTATTGGATTGGAATTGATTTTAGCGGAAAAGGAATAGTTACAGCAGCTTGTACTGCACTGATTTCAATCGGTTTTAAAAAACTCAATCTTAACCGTATAGAACTGAAATGCGGCACCGGAAATACCAAAAGCCGAAGCATTGCCGAGCGGCTTCATTTTTCTTGTGAAGGCGTTATGCAACAAGGCGAATGGCTGAACGGAGAATTTATTGATTTGTATTCTTATGCGTTGCTAAAAAAGGATTGGGAAAAGCTTAATATGGAATAGTGAATTTTACACGGTGCTGAACAGAAATCCAACTGACGAACGGAGCGCCGCAAGAGAAGATACATAGTAGCAAAAAGGTTGGTAACAAAATTTATTTACGCCATTGAACGGCAACAGACGTGTAATAATTACGACGTGGTGCGGCATTAAAATATCGTCTTCCAAAGCCGTTTACGTCGTTTCCCAAACTGTATTTTTGATTTAACAAGTTATCGGCACCTGCGGTTATTTTTAAGTGCCCCTTTTTTCCAAACTCTTTTTGTATGCCCACTTTTGCACCCAGCAAATGGTACTCGTTTGCGTAAACAGAATTTGCATCGTTCAGCGGAATTTTATCAGTAAACAAATAAGAAACAGATGCAAGAAAGCCCTGTTTTTGCAGCACGTCAAACCCTGCAAAAAGGGTATGAGGAGCTACGCCAGGTAGGCTTTTGCCGGAGTAAGCAATAGTATCTTTTACAAAGCTTTTATATTTAAAATGATGATACGTGTGACTGACCCAAAAGCTACTTCGCTGAATAGCCGACATATTTTGGAACAGGGGAACCGAAACGCTGGTTTCAATGCCGTTTTGAGCCGTGCTTCCGGCATTTATAAACTGGCTGCCGCCACCAGCTGTACGCTGTTGTACAATGCTGTTTTGTAAAGAGAAATGAAACGCATTTACATCAATGTAAAACGGCTTAAATGTAGCTCGAAATCCGAGGTCGTAATTAGTGCCATCTTCCGCCGATAGGTTCAGATTTGCATCATCGCCGCTTGGAAAAAATTCTTCTGTAGTGGGTGGTGAAAACCCTTTGGAAATACTTGAATAAACAGTGATGTTGGAAACTTTTTTAAGCAATGCAATCCGCGGTGCCAGCTTATTTTTAAAAGTACGGGTTTGCGCCGCTAAAGGTGGAAAAAAGGGGTGATACTTTATGGCGAGATTATTAATACTTGCTCCCGCCGTCAGGCTCCAGCCATGCACGTCTACAGTAGCCTGCGCAAAAACCAAAGATTGACGGTTTGCTACTTCGTAGGTTTGTTGCAACGAATCGGGTTTGCCGCCTTTATTTTGAAAAATAGCAGCATTGGTAAATCCTTGCTGCCACTCGGCGCCAAAATTTATATTAAAAAGTGAAAGACCCACGGGCTGAACAAATGTAAACGTAGTTCGGCCGCCAAAATGCGGTTCAGATAAGCGTGCATAATTTTGAACCGTTGGATTAAGCAGTTGTGTGTACGCGCCATATAATGCAGTTTTACTTTGCAGTTTTGGAATAATTTGCTGTGTAAAAGACGCTCCAGTGAGAAATGTACGTTGCCGCACTGATGCCTGCGCGCCTTCTGCTCCAGGAAAAAAGGCATTGCCCGAAC
>JBBSRB010000059.1:0-17406 GCA_038243445.1 Chitinophagales bacterium
CCTACACCCTCGAAGATGTTCCTTTTGAGTTTGGTATTGCCACTATTTCCAACGGCATTCCGGTAATGGAGCGACAGTCGAACAACTTTGAACAATGGCACGCCGATTCCGCATTACATAAATCGTTTCAATTTTATTTGCTGCCGCCAAGCGGGTCGGCTGCCGAAAACTTTTCGGCTGATGAATGGCTGATTGTGATTGTGCCCAAGATAAAACACATTGTCAATAAAGACCTTCGCCCGCGTATTTTGTTAGCCATATTGTTTACGCTTATCATTTTTACAGCGTTTTTTTTTAACGGTTCAAACAATGCTGCGACAGAAAAAAATGAGCGAAATAAAAAATGATTTCATCAACAACATGACGCATGAATTTAAAACTCCTATTGCCACTATTTCATTGGCTGTAGATGCTTTGCGCAATAGTAAAGTGCAGCAGGATGTTACTAAAATGACTTATTTCAGCGACATTATAAAAGAAGAGAACCAACGGATGAACCGCCAGGTTGAAACAATTTTGAAATCAGCATTAATGGACCGTCAGGAAATTCAGTTGGCTACAAAGCCGCTTGCAGCTCACCAGATTATACAAGACGTAGCCGATAATTTTATGCTACGGCTGCAGGAAAAACAAGGTTCGTTAGAATTGCATTTAGATGCACACAACGATGTGATAGAAGCTGACGAAGTGCATTTTTCGAACCTCGTAAACAACCTTATGGACAATGCCGTTAAATACTCAAAAGCCGATGTGCCGCCGAAAATGTGCCTCTACACTTCGTCAGATGCAAAAAAGTTTACCCTTCGCATAGAAGACAATGGTATTGGTATGAATAGAGAAACTGTAAAGCGGATCTTTGAAAAGTTTTATCGCGCTCACACCGGCAACCTGCACAATGTAAAAGGCTTTGGGTTAGGGTTAAGCTACGTAAAAGATATTATAGAAGCGCACAACGGCCACATTAAAGCAGAAAGCACGCTTGGAAAAGGAAGCTGTTTTACCATTGAATTGCCACTTGCAAAGGAGCACAGGTGATGGCTTTTTGGGTTGGTAGATGACTGCGAACAACCTGCTGTCATCTATAAATCGTCATCTATCAACTAATCCCTGTTAACTTTCAACTTTTATTTCTCCACAGCAAACTACTATCGCCATAACTCAAAAACCGGTAATTGTTTTTTAATGCGTGGGCGTACACTTTCTTCCAATCTTCTCCTATAAAAGCAGCAATTAATAATAACAGCGTTGATTTAGGCTGATGAAAGTTGGTAATCAGCCCTTTCGCCGATCTAAACTTGTAGCCCGGAATAATTAGCAGGCTCGTTTTGCATTGCACCTCCTGGATACCCCTTTTTTCCATGTATTTCAGCCAGAAATGAAGACAGTCCTTATATGAGCGGTTTTGGTGTTCAATTTCATAAGCCTCCCATTGTTCCAGTGTACAATCGGGGCTTCCGGCCATCAGCTTTAAGGCAATCCAGTAAAGGCTTTCAAGAGTTCGGAGTGAAGTGGTGCCAACCGCAACAATGTTATCTGCCTCTAATAAAATTTGTATAAAATCGTTCGTTACTAAAAAGGTTTCTGCGTGCATTGAATGCTCTGCTACTGTTGCTGTTTTTACAGGTTTAAACGTACCGGCACCTACATGTAAGGTAAGGTAGGCAGGTTTTATTTCTTTTGCTTTTAAGGTCTCCAAAATGTCGGCTGTAAAATGCAGCGCTGCGGTTGGCGCTGCAACCGACCCTTTATGCGTAGCAAATACGGTTTGGTACCGTTCTGCATCTTCGCTGTCTGGTTTGCGTTTAATATATGGTGGAAGCGGAAGCTTTCCGGCAATTTCCAATACTTCGGCAAAGGCTGCGTCGCTGGTCCACGAGAATTCAATTAAAAAGCTATCTACCGTTTTTTGAAGGTATTTTGCGGTCAGCGTAACTGTTTCCCCTTTTAGCCAAAATGATTGTTTTAAAATTTGTCCTTGTTTCCATTTAGATGCGCCACCAATGAAGCACTGCCATTGCACCTTGGCTGTTTGCGCCATTGCTTGTTGCATTAAAAGGGGTTCAAAAGGCTCCAGACAAAAAATTTCAATAACTCCGCCTGTTGGTTTAGTAAAATATAGCCGCGCTTCTATCACCCGTGTATTATTTAAAATCAGGGTCGTGCTTGCCGGAATGTAAGTAGCAAGGTCTAAAAAGCTATTGTCTGTAATCTTTCCTTCATTATATATTAAAAGCTTTGAAAAGCCCCTGTCTTTTAAAGGAAACTCTGCAATAAGTTCTGTAGTTAGCGGGTAATCAAATTCCTCAATAAAAAGTTCGAAAAAAGGGTTACTCATCTGTGTACGTTCTAAATGATTAGGCATCAATTACTTAACATTATCTAACTGTTATCCACACTCAATTCACACCCCTTTTTGCTAACTATCTAATTTTTGTCATGAAACAGAGTGAAACAGCAGAAAAAAAAGTGTTTTTATTTGTGGAAAAATTATGATGTGGCTATTTTGTAATTGAAAGTGGTAAAAAGTGTTATTTTGTGTTAATTACATGGGTTTCTACTTAAACAATTAATACATGACTGGTTTTATTGGCGAATACGAAGCTACGCTGGATGTAAAAGGAAGGTTCCTTTTACCAGCAGGCTTTAAGCGCCAATTACCCGAAGGCGAAGTTATCAAATTCGTGGTGAACCGAGGTTTTGAAAAATGCTTAAGTCTTTACCCCATTCAAAGCTGGAAGCCGCTTTACGACCAAATTAGCGGGCTTAACGATTTTGACCCCAAGGTGCGCGAATTCCGTAGATTTTTTTTAAACGGCGCCACCGAAGTAGAGCCCGACACCGCAAGCAGAATATTAATTCCGCAAAATTTAAAAGATTATGCGGGGCTGGGTAAAGACATCGTGCTGGCAGCGGCTGTTAATAAAATAGAAATTTGGGATAAGGAAAAATATCAAAAGTTCTTTGAGCAATATTCACCGGAAGATTTTAGTGTCCTGGCAAAAACGGTCATGGTAAGATCAGCAGAGTAAATACGAACGTCGTAATGAGCAACACAAGTAATCAGGTTAAATGGGTAAAAAAAGAAATGAGTATTCTTCCTTATACGATGCGTGTTCTTTTGTTTGGCTTTATAAATTTCTTTGTTCGGGTAATCAATGCATAACCAATATCACATACCGGTGCTTTTAAATGAGGTAATAGAACACTTAACTATTAAAAGCGACGGCTTGTATGTGGATTGCACGTTTGGCGGCGGAGGCCATAGCAAGGCTATTTTAGAAAAGCTTGGAAAAAGGGGTAGGCTGATTGCTTTTGACCAGGATGAAGACGCAGCGCAAAACAAGCCCGAAGACGAAAGATTACTGTTTATACCGCACAATTTCAGGCACGTAAAGCGGTTTTTGCAGTTGCACGGAATAACAGAAGTTGATGGTTTGCTGGCAGATTTAGGTGTAAGCAGCCACCAGTTTGACGAAGGAAGCCGCGGTTTTTCCACTCGTTTCGATGGAGCCCTGGATATGAGGATGGATCAACGACAAACCAAATCGGCGGTAGATATAGTAAGCACTTATTCAGAACTGCAACTGCACAAGATATTTGAACAATACGGCGAAGTGACAAATGCAAAAACCTTGGCAAAAGTCATTGTTGAGGTACGCAAAACGGCTTCGTTGCAAACGATAGATGATTTTAAAAGAGGCGTTAGCGGTGTAGTGAAGGGAAATCCGGCAAAATATTTCGCGCAGGTCTTTCAGGCATTGCGCATAGAAGTAAACGAAGAGCTGGCTGCCTTAAAAGAACTTCTGGAGCAGGTGCCACAAATTTTAAAAATAGGAGGAAGGGCTGCTTTTATCACCTTTCACTCTTTGGAAGATAGGCTTGTAAAAGTGTTTTTTAGAGATGGAGCATTTAAGCTGCCGCCCGATAACCCCTTTGAAAGCAAAACCGTTGTTCGCCCTCTAAAAGCGGTTAACAAAAAGCCCATTGAGGCAAGCGACGAAGAACGAAAAAGAAACCCAAGGTCTCGCAGCGCAAAGCTGCGGGTAGCAGAAAAAATAGATGTAAAAAGCTGAAATGGAACCAGTACAAAAAAAAGAAACAAGAATGCGTCTAAAATGGAAACGGTTTTTAAACTATGGTTCCATTGTAAAGCAAATGCCTTTCTTTTTGTTTTTGGCCCTTTTGGCTGTGGTGTACATATATAATGGACATCAGTCTGATAAACTAAACAGGGGCATTGCCGCAACCACAAAAGAATTGAAGGAATTACAATACGAGTACAAAACCATTAAGGGCGATGTGCTCTTTAGAAGCAAACAAAGCGAACTGGTAAAAGCTGTAGAACCATTAGGACTAAAAGAGCTGTTTGCTTCGCCTATTGTAATAACCGATAGTTCAACAGAAAACAAATAAAAAGCATTCTACGTTGGAAATAAAACGCGACATATTGTGGAGAGTGTACCTAAGTTTTATTGGCATTGTAGTGCTAAGCTTTGTTGTATTAGGACGTGCTTTTTACATTCAAAACGTTCAGGGCGAACATTGGCGCAGCATGTCCGACAGTATGCACCAAAAGTTTATTGAACTGGATGCCGAGCGCGGCACAATTTATAGCGAAGGCGGCGAAATGCTTAGCACTTCCATTCCGTATTTTGATATTTATATAGATTTTGGAGCAGAAGGTTTGCGCGATAAAGGTGGCAAACGCTTTCGCGAAAACATAGATTCATTTTGCTACTCACTTGCAACCTATTTTGGCGATAAATCGGCAGCAGAATATAAGAAAGATATCAAGCTGGCTTATAATGATAAGAACCGATATTATTCTTTGAAGAAAGCCCTTTCATTCGACGAATACAAAATCTTTCGCCAGTTTCCGCTGGCAAGGCTGGGCAGAAATAAAAGCGGCGTTATTGTAGAAGTAAAAACAAAACGCCTGAATCCATTTGGATTATTAGCTCGCCGAACCATTGGCCTATCTCGCCAAAATGCCCAAAACGTGGGGCTTGAAAGAACTTATGATACAGTGCTGAAGGGCTCCACCGGCAAGCGATTGGTTCGTTTCATTGCGGGCGGCGCTTATGTGCCCGTGGATGGTTATGAAATAGAACCCGAAAATGGAAAAGATATTATTACTACCCTTGATATTAATATGCAGGACATTGCCGAAAACGCATTATTGAAAATGATGGTGCAAAGCGGGGCGCAATGGGGCACTTGCCTGGTAATGGAAACAGCTACAGGAAAAATTAAAGCCATAGCTAACCTGGGGCAAGGCAAAAACAACAATTACGACGAAAATTTAAATTACGCACTACAAACAACCGAGCCTGGCTCTACCATTAAATTAGCTACGTTGCTATCTGTTTTGGAATCGGGCAGCAGCAAAATAACCGATCTGGTGGAAGTGGGTTCTACCGGAAATCAGTACGTAGGTGTTCGAAATATCACCGATGCCGAGCGGTCGCCAAAACCAGTGCTAACGGTTAAAGAAGCCTTTGCACACAGTTCTAATGTAGGTATGGCTAAGTTAGCTTACAAAGCATTTGCAAACAATCCAGATAAGTTTAAAAGCTACCTGCACAAGTTTCATTTAGATAAACGTACTGATGTGGGTTTATTGGGCGAGGAAGTGCCGGTATTGCCACGATGGAAAAAGAATAAAGAAGGGCTGCATGCCATGCTTACAATGAGTTTTGGTTATGCTATTGAAGTAAGTCCGCTACATACGCTGATGTTATATAACGCAGTGGCCAACGGGGGTAAATTAATGAAGCCTTACCTGGTAAACAGCATTAGGAAGAACGGAGTAACAATAGAAGATATAGAGCCAACTGTACTGGACGAACAGATTTGTTCGCCAGAAGTAATTAAGGCTGCAAGAGCATCAATGGAGGCGGTAGTTACCGAAGGAACTGCAAAAAATGTTTTCGTTAACTCGCCGTTTTCGGTGGCTGGGAAAACAGGTACGGCACACGTAGCCGGCGGTAGTGTAAAATATTACCACGGTGTGTACCTCGCTTCGTTCGCCGGCTATTTCCCCGCTAATAAACCCGAGTACACTTGCGTGGTGGTTATCAAAACTGCTCCGCATGCAGCTATGCATTATGGCGGTCAGTTGGCTGCGCCGGTTTTTAAAGAAGTAGCCAATAAGGTGTACGCTATGTATGTGCAAAGAAAAACACCCGCGCCAACCCAAATCGCCTCCGACAGTTTGCAGCATAATTACGCCGGCCATAATTCCGATGTAAAGACTGTTTACGCGGCGCTTCGCATGAAGTACAAAGATTCGTCAAAGGGTTCTACCTGGAACATTATTAATACCAGCTATGCCGGGGCAATAACAAAACCAATATCGGTGAAAAAGAAAGTAGTGCCCGATGTGCGCAATATGACACTTCGGGATGCCCTTTACGTGTTGGAAAACCTGGGTGTAAAAGTTCAGGCAAACGGCCGCGGAAAAGTATTTATGCAGGATGTAGATGCCGGAACAGCCATTGCAAAAAATCAAACAATTACCCTTTTATTAAACTAGTGAAAAAGCTATCAGACATATTATACAAAGTGCATTTAACGGCTGTATCTGGCCGTACCGATGTTATTGTACAGGATGTGCAGATTGATTCGAGAAAGGCTAAAAAGGGCACTTTGTTTATTGCTGTAAAAGGTTCAGCATCCAACGGGCATACCTTTATTTCAAAAGCCATAGAGCAAGGTGCTGTTGCTGTTGTTTGTGAAGAAGTGCCAAAAGTTCGTTCACAAAATGTTACTTATGTGCAGGTTGAAAACAGTGCTTTTGCGGCAGGCTTTATTGCGCACGCTTTTTACAATCATCCATCTCAAACAATAAAGTTAGTGGGCGTTACCGGCACCAATGGTAAAACCACCATTGCCACTTTGCTGTATAAATTGTTTGTTGGCCTTGGCTATACCTGCGGGCTGGTTAGCACTGTCGAAAATATTGTTGCCGGCAAAGTAGTGCCTGCTACACACACCACACCCGATGCCGTTAACCTGAATGCATTGCTGGCTCAAATGCGCGATGAGGGATGCGACTATGTGTTTATGGAGGTAAGCTCACACGCCGTACACCAGCAGCGTATAGCAGGGTTGCAGTTTGCCGGCGCTTTGTTTAGTAACATTACCCACGATCATTTAGACTATCATGGAACATTTGATGAATACATAAAAGCTAAAAAGGCCTTTTTTGATGCACTGCCTTCAGCAGCATTTGCCATTACCAATGCCGATGACAAACGCGGAGCAGTAATGCTACAAAATACAGCGGCAAAGAAGTTTACATATGCATTAAAAACAGTTGCCGATTTTAAAGGAAAGATAATAGAAAATGGGCTCACTGGTTTGGTAATGACAGTGAACGAGCAGGAAGTGCATTTTCGGTTGATTGGCGAATTTAATGCGTACAATTTGTTGGCCGTTTATGGCGCGGCCATTTGTTTGGGAGAAGAAAAACAACAGGTATTGCAGGTGTTAAGTAATACTACCGGCGCCGAAGGGCGATTTGATTATATAGTTTCAAAAAAGGATAACATTTTAGGCATTGTAGATTATGCACACACACCCGATGCGCTGGTAAATGTATTAACAACTATAAAAAGACTTAAAAAAGGGTACGAACAAATAATAACAGTAGTGGGTTGCGGCGGCGACAGAGATAAAACTAAACGCCCCGTAATGGCTGCTGTTAGCTGCGAGCACAGCGACAAAGTAATATTCACATCAGACAATCCGCGAAGCGAAGACCCGTTGCAAATATTGGCAGATATGGAAAACGGCTTGCCGGTTTCGGCAAAGAGAAAATTTGTTTCAATGCCCGACAGAGCGCAGGCAATTAAAACAGCAGTGAGCATGGCGGGCGCTGAAGACATTATTTTGATTGCCGGAAAAGGCCACGAAAAATACCAGGATATTAATGGCCTAAAGCACCATTTTGACGATAAAGAAGTGTTACTGCAAATGTTTGAATTGCTTGATAAATAGTGAGGTGAAGAAGACGAATTTCCTTCTTTGCGAGGAGAAGGGATGAGACGAGACGAAGAAATAATGATAGAAATAATGCAGTAAATGGTAGGAAAAATTGTGCTGGAAGGAAGCTGAATAGAGTTCTACAGTACAAGAGTGCGACGCAAGAAAAGTTGAAGAAAGAACAAAAGCTGGAGTAAAAATAAACCCGAAATAATAAACAATCATGCTGTATCACTTTTTTGAATGGTTACGAACTGAAGGCTACCGTTTCCCCGGTAGCGCCGTATTTCAGTTCATCACTTTCAGAGTGTTGCTGGCGGTATTGTTATCGCTCATTGTATCTACCCTTATTGGCAAGCGCATAATTAATATGTTGCGTCATTATCAAATTGGTGAAAGTGTTCGCGACCTTGGACTAGCTGGCGAGGGAGCAAAAAAAGGTACGCCAACAATGGGCGGCATTATTATTATTCTCGCCATTTTGATTCCTACTTTATTGCTGGCCGATCTTACAAAAGTGTACATCCGGCTAATGATTTTAAGCACTATTTGGCTGGGCATAATTGGTTTTGTAGATGATTATTTAAAGATCCGGTCTAAACGCAGGGCGCAGGGAAAAGGCGAAAGTTTTAAAAAGGGGGATGATGACGGCCTCGCCGGAAAATTTAAAGTTTTAGGACAGGTTGTGCTTGGGATTATTGTTGGCGCAACGCTGTACTTTAATCCAAATGTAAAAATCTGGCGCGAATACCAGGGCGTTCCGAAAGCTGGAGATTCTACCGTTATAAAACGTGAATTTAATAACCAAACTAAATATTTTGTTTCAGCAAAAGACCCCATTACCACTATTCCATTTGTAAAAAGCCACGAGTTTAACTACTCTAAATTACTGCCCGCCGGCTTGCGCAATTACACCTGGATTTTATATATAATGATTGTAATATTTATTATTACAGCGGTTTCAAACGGGTCTAATATTACCGATGGTTTAGATGGGTTGGCCACCGGAACATCGGCCCTTATTGGCGTGTGCCTGGGCATATTTGCCTATGCAAGTGGCAATCTTGTGCTAGCCGATTATTTAAATATTATGTACATACCAAACCTGGGCGAGCTTTCTATTTTCATTGGCGCACTCATTGGTGCGTGCGTTGGTTTTTTATGGTACAACGCTTACCCGGCGCAGGTTTTTATGGGCGATACCGGCAGTTTAATGCTGGGCGGTGTTATTGCGGCCATTGCCATCATTGTACATAAAGAACTGCTGATACCTATTTTTTGCGGAGTGTTTTTGGTGGAAAATTTAAGTGTCATGCTACAGGTAGGTTATTTCAAATACACCAAACGAAAATTTGGCGAAGGCCAGCGCATTTTTTTAATGAGCCCGCTCCATCATCATTATCAAAAAAAAGGATATCACGAAGCAAAGATTGCCATACGTTTTTGGATTGTAACCATACTGTGCGTAGTGCTGGCTGTAGTAACATTAAAATTGAGATAAATAAAAGCTGAGTAAAACAAACGGAATTAGAAAACGATGAAAAAAAGGTTAGTGATATTAGGCGGAGGTGAAAGCGGAGTAGGTGCTGCCTTGTTAGCAGCCCAAAAAGGCTACGATGTGTTTTTGTTTGATGAAAGTTCTTTGAAAGTTGGATATCGCAATGAATTGGCAGCAGCCAATATTTTGTTTGCAGAAAAAAGCGTGGATGAAACCCATATTTTTAACGCTGATGAAGTGGTAAAAAGCCCGGGCATACCGGAAACAAATGCCTGGGTAAAAAACATTCGAAAAAGGGGTATACCAATTATCAGCGAAATTGAATTGGCTTTCCGGTACCGGGGCCAAAGTAAAATAATTGCTATCACGGGCAGTAATGGAAAGTCCACAACAACAGCGCTTATTTACCACATCTGCACTACTGCTGAGTTGGATTGTGCGCTTGTCGGAAATATCGGTTACTCGTTTGCAAAACAAATAGCCGAAGATCCAAAAGACGTTTATGTAGCTGAAATAAGTTCTTTTCAGTTAGATGACATCGTTTCGTTTCGCCCCAATGTAGCGGTGCTGCTAAACATCACCGAAGATCATTTAGACCGATACGAGTACGATTTTGAAAAATACATCACGAGCAAGTTTCGTATTGCGATGAACCAGACATCAACAGACATTTTTATTTATAATATAGATGACGAGATCATTACAAGTCATTTACCGGCAATTAAAATTTTATCTAAACAAATACCGATTAGTATGAAGCAGGAAGTTAAAGTGGGCGCATTCATTGAAGAAGATGAAATGAATATAAGCGTAAACGGGGAGCAGCAAAGCATGAGCGTTTATGACTTTGCTTTGAAAGGAAAACACAATCAATACAATACCATGGCAGCATGTGTGGCAGGCGCAACAATGGACATTAGAAAAGAAAAGATCCGCGAAGCGGTTCAAACCTTTCAAAGCCTGGAGCACCGCATGGAAAGTGTAGCCACGGTGCGCGGTGTAGAGTTTATTAACGACAGTAAAGCCACTAACGTAAACTCTACCTGGTACGCCTTGGAAAGCATGACAAAGCCAACTATTTTAATTTTAGGCGGTATAGATAAAGGCAACGATTACTCTTTAATTACCGGGCTTGTAAAAGAAAAAGTAAAAGCTATTGTGTGCATGGGTATTGATAATAATAAGATTCAGGAAGCCTTTGGCGATACTGTTTCGGTTATAGATACAGCAAGCGCCGAAAGCGCCGTGAAAGCAGCCTATGGAGAAGGTTCGGTTGGTGATGTTGTCCTGTTAAGTCCGGCTTGCGCTTCTTTTGATTTATTTAAAAATTACGAAGACCGAGGTAAACAATTTAAAGAGGCAGTGAATAATTTGTAATGTGGCCTAACCCGTTTTCAAACCCTTAAAAAAGGGGCACCGTGTTAACTGCTTAGTAAAACTGATTAAAAAGATTATGGCTCAAACGGCTGACATACGATTTAGCGACATAGCACAAAGTGCCAACCTGCTGAAAAAAACCCGCGGCGATAAAGTCATTTGGGCGTTGGTTGGTTTGCTGGTGTTGGTGTCGTTGCTGGTAGTGTACAGTGCTACCGGTTCGTTGGCGTATAAAATGTATAAGGGCAATACAGAGGTTTACCTGTTTAAACAAATTGCATTCATCGCTATTGGTTTTTGCGTTATCTATTTCGCCCACCTTGTTAATTACACCATCTATTCAAAGGTTGCCAAAATACTCTTCCTGCTTTGTATTCCGCTTCTTTTTTATACACTTTTTTTTGGTGTTACATTAAACGAAGGAAGCCGCTGGATAAGGCTTCCCATTATTAACATGACGATGCAAACGTCTGACCTGGCCAAACTTGCCCTTTTTATGTACCTGGCTCGTTTGCTCAGCCGCAAGCAAACAAAAATAAAAGACTTCAAAAAGGGGTTTCTGCCGGTTATTTTGCCAGTTGCTATTACTTGCATGTTAATTGCGCCAGCTAATTTGTCTACCGCATTGTTACTTGGCGCCAGTTGCTTGGTGTTGTTATTTATTGGCCGCGTAAACACAAAGCACCTAGCCATTACTGTTGGCGCAGCTCTTATTCCAGTAATGTTTTTAGTGCTTGCCGCAGTGGTAAAACATAAAAGCATGGGCGAAGAAGAAGCAGTTGCTGCAAAAGAAACCACATCTAAACTTACCGCCCGTGTAGAAACATGGATTAGCAGGGTGGAAGGTTTTATGTATGGTGGAAAAGAAGCCAACAACGACAACATGTACCAAACCAACCAGGCGAATATTGCTATTGCAAAAGGTGGTTTTTTAGGCGTTGGGCCAGGCAACAGCGAGCAACGAAATTTTCTGCCGCAGGCATACAACGATTTTATTTATGCCATCATTATGGAAGAATACGGCCTCCTTGGTGGCGCTTTTCTAATCTTTATTTACCTCGTTTTTTTATACAGAAGCATTCGGTTGTTTAAAAGGTGTCCGTATGCTTTTGGAGCCTTTTTGGCATTAGGCTTAAGCTTTACATTGGTATTGCAGGCAATGGCAAACATGGCTGTAAATGTTGGTTTGTTTCCCGTAACCGGTGTCACGCTACCGTTGGTAAGCATGGGTGGAAGCTCGTTTTTATTTACCTGTTTATCTATTGGTATTATATTAAGTGTAGCCCGAAACGTAGAACAACTGGAAGGCAAAAAGTTAGCAAGTGAGCAGGCGGCAGAAAGAAAACGAAAATTAGAAGAAGAAGTGGAAGAACAAGTGGAAGAAGAAGAATTAGTAGAAGCATAAATAAAACATGGCAGCAAAAATCATCATAGCAGGCGGCGGAACAGGCGGACATATTTTTCCGGCCATTGCTATTGCCAATGCTTTAAAAAAGCAGGATGAAAAAACAGAAGTTTTATTTGTAGGCGCCAGGGGAAAAATGGAAATGGAAAAAGTGCCGCAGGCGGGTTACAAAATAAAAGGTATAGATATAGCCGGTTTCAACAGAAGTTCTTTGATAAAAAATATCGGGTTGCCATACAAGTTGGTAAAAAGCTTTTTACAGGTTCGAGCAATTGTCAACTCTTTTAAGCCCGACGCGGTGGTGGGTGTTGGTGGCTATTCTTCTTTTCCGGTGTTGCGCTATGCGCAGTTAAAAGGCATTCCCACGTTTATTCACGAAAGCAATTCTTTTGCAGGGAAGTCAAACATTTTACTTGGCAAAGGCGCAACAAAGATTTTTGTAGCTTCTGATGGTATGCACCGGTTTTTTCCCGAAAATAAAATTGTACTTACCGGTAATCCTATTCGTCCGAGTATTGCAAACGTGCCGTTTATATCGGAACGCGAAGCACTGGATTTTTTTGGACTGAAAGAAGGCAAAACAACCATACTTGCTGTTGGTGGAAGCCTGGGAGCGCAGTCTATAAACAATGCCATTGCAAGCCATATAAAAGAGGTATCAACGCCCGATTTACAACTGATTTGGCAGACTGGAAAAGCCGAAGCGGAACAGTGGAAACAGGTAGCCGAGGGAAAACCAAACGTGTGGGTATCGGAATTTATCACACAAATGGAGTATGGTTATGCAGCAGCCGATGTTGTTATTTCGCGTGCTGGCGCTATGGCAGTTGCCGAATTATGTGCGGTAAAAAAACCGGTAGTATTTGTGCCTTATCCGTTTGCGGCCGAAGATCATCAAACAGCAAATGCTAAACACCTGGTAAATAGTGGTGCCGCGTGCATGGTGGCAGATAGCGATGCAAAAGAACGTGCCATAGCAACGGTATTAGAATTAGTAAAAGATGAAAACCAAAGAAAGAAATTGGTTCAAAACATCGGCAGCCTTGCAGTTTTAAACGCCGATGAACACATAGCAAAAGAAATTTTAAAAACCATTGAAAAAGGGTAAATGAATAACGATAAAAACATACAAAGCGGCTCCGGGCTAACAACGTTAACCGGCATCAAATCGGTTTTCTTTGCAGGCATTGGCGGCATTGGTATGAGTGCCATTGCCCGTTATTTTCTTTCAAAAGGTGTAGTTGTTAGCGGCTACGATAAAACACAAACGACCTTATCAAATCAATTAGAAAAGGAAGGAATAAAGATTAATTATGTTGATGATGTGGCCGCCATTCCAAAAGGTGTTGACCTGGTGGTTTATACGCCGGCTATTCCAAAAAGCCATGCTGGCCTAAACTATTATTTCGACCACGGCTTTAAAGTAGTTAAGAGAAGCGATGTGTTGCAGGCAATAAGTGCAGACAGCTTTAATATTTGTATTGCCGGAACACATGGTAAAACAACCATCACTGCAATGGTCGCGCATATATTACGCCACAGCGGTTATGGCTGCAATGCTTTTTTAGGGGGCATTTCTTCTAATTACAACACAAATTTTTGGAGCAGCCCAAATAATGTTTGCGTTATAGAAGCAGATGAATACGACCGCAGTTTTTTAAAGTTAAGTCCTGATGTAGCTATAATCACTGCCATGGATGCCGACCATTTAGATATTTACGGCAATGAAGAAACAATGCAAAACGCCTTTGTTGATTTTGGAAACAAGGTAAAAAGGGGTGGCGTTCTTCTTAGCCGCTTTGGTTTAAAAAAAATGCGGGAAGTAACCGTTGAAAAGAAATGGACATATAGTTTAGGTAATGATGCCGCCACAATATTTGCATCCAACATTGAAATAGAAGAAGGTGGTTATGTATTTACTGTGCAATTACCAGCCGCAACCATCAGCAATGTGGAACTGAAAATGGGCGGCATGCACAACGTAGAAAATATGATTGCAGCTATTGCCGTAGCGCACCTGTTAGATATTGAAGTAGAAAAAATAAAGGCGGCGGTAGCCGATTTTAAGGGTGTAAAAAGAAGGTTTGAATACATTATTCCACCTGTGAAGAGAGAGGAAGGCGCTTATACATATCCTGTTTTTATTGATGATTATGCACACCATCCCGAAGAAGTAAAAGCATTATTAAAAAGTACCCGCGCCCTTTTCCCGCAAAGAAAAATTACAGTTATATTTCAACCGCATTTGTTTAGCCGCACGGCCGATTTTAAAAAAGAATTCGGACAAACTTTGAGTATTGCCGATGCTATAATTTTGCTGCCCGTTTACCCCGCCCGCGAGCTGCCGGTAGAAGGAATTACCAGCAAGCTGATTTTAAATGAGATTAAAAGTTCAAACAAGCAATTGCTGCAAAAAGATGAGTTGCTGGAATGGGCAAAGGAGTACGTAAAAACGATAGATAAAGAGTTTGGTGAGGTGTTTATTACTGCTGGTGCCGGCGACATAGATGCCTTAGTACAACCATTAAAAGAAATTATTGAAAAAGCCTAAGTGAAAAATAAAACCATCATACAAAAAGTACTTGTGCTTGCAGCCTGGCTCCTTGTAGGAAGTGGAATGATTATTCTGCTTGCTGCTGCCAGCCGTAGCCAGGGCGAGCAGGTTTGCAAAAGAGTGGTGGTAAGTGTACGGGGCGATGGCGACAAAATGTTAATTGAAAAAACCGATGTTTTGCAGCAGTTGAAAGCCGCCGCTGCCGGGCCGCTTATTAATAAACCAATAGTTGAAATCAACCTTGTGCGTTTGGAAAAAGCGCTTGAACAACACTCGTGGATACGCGACGCAAAGTTGTACTTCGACAGCCGTAACATCCTTCATGTTTCGGTAGCCGAGCGCGAGCCGATAGCCAGGATATTTACCACTGCCGGCACCTCGTTTTATATTGATAGTGCCGGGTTGCGCCTGCCTCTTTTATAAAAAGCAACCGTGAGGGTGTTGGTAGTAACAAACTTTACAGGGTCAAAAAAATTTAACGCCCGCGATAGCGCACAACTATTTGACGTAAAAACTATGGCAAAATACATAAATGCGCACCCTTTTTGGAGTGCTCAAATTGCCCAAATAGAGGTTGCACCCTCGGGTACCTTTGAGTTGGTTCCTGTAATTGGAAATCATATAATACGCATAGGCACTGCTGATCATTTACGCGAAAAGCTCGACAGGTTGTTTGTGTATTACAACCAGGTTGCTTCAAAAACCGGCTTCGATAAATATCCTGTACTTGATGTGCAATACGCAGGGCAGGTAATTGGTTCCAAAGATCGTTATGCATCTGTCATCGATTCTATTCAATTGCAAAAAAACATTCAGGCCTTAATAGAAAAATCCCGACAGGCCGCCATGCAGGACAGCCTTTCTGAAATAGCTGAATTTAATGCGCAGGTACGCCGCGATTCAACCATAAAAAACATTTTAAAAACCCTTGATGAAAAGGAAATTCTTGAAAGGCAAACCTTAAATGCAAAAGCGCTTACAAATGCAGAAAGTACAAAGCAGCCAGCCGTAAAATCTACTGTCCAAAAGAAACCTATAACCCAATTAAAACCTTTGAAAAAGGGTGTTCCATCCAAACCTGATGAAAAAGCAAAGCCAAAAGCAGTTATGAAAAAAAGAGTAGATCAAACCTGATTTAAAAAACAACTTAAAAAGGACTGACCTTCTTTCAACAAAAAGCAAACAACTAAAAACAACATAGAATATGAACAACGAGCAGCCAATTATTGTGGGACTCGACATTGGAACAACAAAAATTGCCGTTATTGCCGGCCGCAAAAACGAATACGGCAAACTCGAAATTTTGGGTTTCGGTAGGTCCAACTCAAACGGTGTAAAGCACGGCCAGGTGCTGAACATTGACGAAACGATTAAAGCGGTGCGCCAGGCGCTTGAAAACTGCTATGCATCTAACCCAAACCTGGAGGTGGCCGAAGTATATGTAGGTATTGCCGGACACCATATAAAAAGCCTTCAAACCCGAGGTGATATTGTGCGCCACGATACTGATAACGAGATTTCTCAAAAAGAAATTGACCAGCTAATTGCCGATCAATATAAAACCTACATTCCGGCGGGAGATCAGATTATTGATGTGATTCCGCAGGAATATACGGTAGATAATTTTCAAAATATTTCCGACCCTATCGGTTACGGCGGTGTAAAAGTGGGTGCTAATTTTCACATCATTACCGGCGATAAAAATGCCATTCGAAACATTAACCGCTCGGTGGAAAGAAGCGGTTTAATTACAAAAGACCTGGTGTTGCAGCCACTAGCTTCTTCCGCCGCTGTAATGGCAATGGAAGATATGGAAGCGGGTGTTGCTATTGTAGATATCGGTGGCGGCACTACCGACCTTGCCGTTTTTTACGAAGGTATTTTAAAGCATACAGCCGTTATTCCATTTGCCGGAGAAAATATTACTAACGATATTAAAACGGGTTTGGGCGTTTTAAAAACGCAGGCCGAACAAATGAAAGTACAGTTTGGAA
Organism: Chitinophagales bacterium; assembly: GCA_038243445.1. Taxonomy (GTDB): domain Bacteria; phylum Bacteroidota; class Bacteroidia; order Chitinophagales; family Chitinophagaceae; genus Flavisolibacter. The sequence goes on from JBBSRB010000059.1 coordinate 16,815, forward strand.
GTGCGCTGGCAAACGAAGCAAAAGCAAACGCTTATATTACAATCCCCGGCTTGCGTGGCATGCCTGCAAAAGAAATAAGTGTGAAAAACCTGGCGAACATTATCCAGGCACGCATGAGCGAAATAATGGATTTTGTTACCTATCATTTAAAGCAGGTAGGTTTGGATAGCAAAATGCTAAACGGCGGAATTATATTAACCGGTGGCGGGTCTCAGCTAAAGCATTTAATTCAGTTAACCGAATACGTTACAGGGCTAAATGCACGCATAGGATTGCCTACCGAGCATTTAGCAGCCGGCCATATTGAAGAACTGGCAAAGCCAACTTATTCAACCTGTTTAGGTTTGATATTAAAAGGCTACGATGACTACGAACATAACCGAAAGCAATTTGAGCAGTCATTTTCAAGGGTTCAGGTTCCCGACGGATTAAAAACCGAAGCTGAAGTAGAGGTGATGGATGGAGTGGAACCTACAGAAGAGGTAAATATGGCCGGAAGAAGAGGAATGTCGGGCTTTTGGGGTAAATTTAAAAACAGTCTGATAGATATTTTTAAAGAAGAAGAAGACCATAAATTGTGATAAAGGAATGA
>JBBSRB010000060.1:0-17245 GCA_038243445.1 Chitinophagales bacterium
ATACATCTCTCCTTAACGACGAGTGAACCCGGTAACCGCTGCTTTCCTGGTGTTGAAAACCAATTTTGCTCGTGTATTTTTCGTTGCCTGTAATGATAGATCCATATACATTTTGCAGCCCGAAACTTCCCGTGGAATATTCTGCAAACGAACCCGGCAATTCATTATTATACATCTGTTCAACTAACAAAACGCCGCCGGTGCCCGCACCATAAAAGCTGCTGCCTGGGCCTTTTATCACTTCTACCGAACCAAAATTATAATATCCAAACTGGTTTAAATAGGTATGACCGCCAGGGTTGGTATAAGGCAAATCGTTATAATATACTTTTACATTACGTACGCCAAATGGCGACCGCAGCGCACTGCCACGAATATTAAAACGATAGCTGCCCGGCGAGCGTTCTTCCATGCGCACACCCGGGATGGTACTAACAGCCTGTACTATTGAAGCCGGACCAAAACGTTCTAAGGTTTGTTTTCCAATGTACCCAACTGCCGCCGGCACGTTCTTTAATTGCTGATTTCGTTCGTATGTTTTTATCACCACTTCATCTAACTCAATTTCTTTAATTGTATCGGTTGATTGCTGGCAAAAGCCGGTGAGAGAACAACAAAAAAGGAGCAAAGTAAGTGCTGTGCGATGGAGGTGCGCGGCTGAATTTAATGGCATAATAAGTGTAGAAAGGTTAATGCTATTAATCATTCACTAAAAATTTATACCATGTCAGGAAGAGGAGATAATAACAAAAACGGAACGTCTGGCAGCGGCGCCAGTAATCAAAGTGGGCAAGGACTGGCGCAAACCGATAGCCGTGAAAAAATGAATCACGGAAAAGAAACCGGCGGTCAGCTTTCGGAGCGCGAAGAAAAAGAGCCGAACCAGGAGAGTAACCGCAACATAAGTGTAGATAAAAAGCCTAGTTAGTAAAAAAATTTGCACGTTTAAAATGGCTGCCTTTGGCGGGTTTTTTAACTAACTTACCTCCTTGAAATTCATAGCTATTTCCGATACACATTGCCGGCATCATCAGGTAAAACTTCCACCAGGAGATGTGTTGCTGCATGCCGGCGACCTTAGTTATAAAGGTGAAAAAGCAGAGGTGGCCGATTTTTTGTCGTGGTTTTCAAAGCAGCCTTTTAAACATAAAATATTTATAGCAGGCAATCACGATTTCTTTTTTGAAAAAGAAAACCAAACAACTATAGAAGCCCTCATCCCGGAGGGAGTCACTTATTTAAACGACAGTGAGTGCATTATTGATAACATTAAAATATGGGGTTCGCCGGTTACTCCCTGGTTTTATAACTGGGCTTTCAATAGAAAAAGAGGAGCTCCAATAAAAAAACACTGGAGCAAAATTCCAACAGATACACAAATTCTTTTAACGCACGGTCCCGCTTTTGGCATGTTAGATTCTGCTGTGGACGACAAACACGCCGGCTGCATAGACTTGTTGAAAACCATACAAACCATTAAGCCCAAAGTACATGTTTGCGGCCACATACACGAAGGTTGGGGCAAGTGTGAACGAGATGGAACCAAGTACATTAATGCAAGCGTTCTAAACGAAGCATATGAATTGGTAAACAAGCCCATCGTTTTTGAACTATAGCTGTTTTCAGCTAAAAAGGCATCAAAAAGGGGTACTTTTCTTATTATTTAAAAGGCTTTTTCGGGCTTTTTTGTTTGATGTGGCTCATAATTTTTTCGGCGTGTTCGCGCGAGTTTTCAATAAAAAGACTGTGCGTATTCATCCCTCCGCAAACCACGCCGGCAAGGAAAATTCCTTTTCTATTTGTTTCATGCGTTTCAGTATCGTACACAGGTTTCTTTATTTCATCTTCAGAAAGTTCAATACCCACGCTGGTTAACAATGCAAGATTTGGTTGATAGCCTGTCATTGCCAATACCCAATCGTTTTCAATGGTAATTAAACCTTCAGGCGTTTGAATATCAATTTCTAACGGACGTACTTCTGCAATAAAAGAATTGAAATAGCACTGAATAGAACCTTCTTTAATTCGGTTTACAATATCTGGCCTAACCCAGTATTTTACACGATCGCCAATGTTGGCTCCGCGAACAACCATGGTTACGGTGGCCCCTTTTCGCCATGTTTCCAGTGCCGCATCTACAGCCGAATTATTAGCGCCCACAACAACTACTTTTTGAAAAGCATAAAAATGAGGATCGTCGTAATAATGTTTCACCTTGGGCAAGCCTTCGCCCGGCACGTTTAAAACGTACGGAATGTCGTAAAAACCGGTAGCAATAACAATATTTTCAGCAGTGTAAAAGGTTTTGTTTGTGGTAATTAAAAAGCCAGCGCTGTTACCCGTTACCGTCACTACCTTTTCAAACAGGTGGATTTTTAACCTTTTTTCCTGCGTTACCCTACGGTAATATTCCAATGCTTCGCTGCGCATAGGTTTCGGGTTGTTTGAAATAAACGGAACGCCACCTATTTCCAACCGTTCTGAGGTGGAAAAAAAGGTCATATTTACCGGATAATTATAAATAGAATTTACCAGCGTCCCTTTTTCTAAAACCAAACAACTTATGTTATACTTTTCAGCTTCCAGCGCACACGCAAGCCCAATTGGTCCGCCACCAATGACTATTACTTTATACTGTTCGGGCATGCTGTTTTTTTCAAAGGTAGCAGCGAAGCTCTTTTATTATTTAAGCGAAGGATAAAAAAGCAACGTTTATCTGCTTTGAGTAAATTTATCATCTGTATGGAAGTGATTGTTATTATTTTGATTTGTTTGTCGCTGCTTTGGTTTTTAATTCCGAAGAGAAGGAAAGCATCGCCGCTGCTGCCGATTCCGGAAGAATACAAACAACTTCTGCTGCACCACGTGTCTTTTTACAAAACACTTTCTACCGCAAAACGCCTCCGGTTTGAACAAAAAATGATGCTGTTTTTAAAAAATGTACGCATTACCGGTGTTAAAATAAAAGTGGAAGAAATAGATAAGGTGCTGATTGGCGCCGGAGCCATCATTCCCATCTTTGGTTTTGATAATTGGGAGTACACCAATATCAGCGAGGTTTTATTGTACCCTGATAACACCAACGAAGAATTTGTTTTGGAAGGAAGCAACCGCAACATTGCAGGAATGGTGGGCAACGGCCCTATGCAAAACACTATGATTATTTCGCAAAAATATGTAAGAGAAGGATTTGAAAATATGTCGGATGGTGGCAATACGGCTATTCACGAGTTTGTGCATTTAGTAGATAAATCGGACGGTGCAACAGATGGACTTCCTGAAAACCTGATAAGTAAAAAATATGTTTTGCCATGGTTGCAGTTAATGCATAAAAAAATAGCTGAAATTAAAGAAGGACGCTCAGATATTAATGCATACGGCGCTACAAACGAAGCCGAGTTTTTTGCTGTGGCATCTGAATACTTTTTTGAACAACCGCAAAAACTTCAAGAGGCGCACCCACAACTTTATGATTTGCTGGAACAAATTTTCAAACAATCGCCATCCAAAAAAACATCCGAAAAAGGGTAGTGGCAGTTTTTGGTGTTATAAAAAAAGGGAATACTTTTTTGAGGATTTCTCATCCTCTGCCCCCCTTTTTGCAAACTTTAAAACTAACCTATCTTTGCGCCTGCTAAAATTGCTATATGAATAAAGAAGTGTATATCGTTTCCGCAGTACGCACGCCAATTGGGTCTTTCGGTGGTGTTTTAAAAGATGTTTCGGCCACTAAACTCGGCGCCATTGCTATTAAAGCAGCAGTAGAAAAAGCAGGTATAAAACCAGCCGATGTAAACGAAGTTTTAATGGGTTGTGTTATTCAGGCTAACCTGGGTCAGGCACCTGCGCGGCAAGCAGCTAAATACGCCGGGTTGCCCGACAATGTAGTGTGCACTACAGTAAATAAAGTTTGCGCCAGCGGCTTAAAGGCTATTGCGCAGGGCGCCCAAAGTATTTTATTGGGAGATGCAGATGTGGTAGTTGCCGGGGGCATGGAAAATATGAGCTCAGTTCCGTTTTATTTAGAAAATATGCGCTGGGGAAATAAATATGGCAATACAGGCGTAATAGATGGTTTAGCAAAAGATGGCTTAACCGATTGTTACAGTAATACCGCCATGGGAAATGCAGCTGATTTTTGCGCTGCGGAAAATACCATTAGTAGGGAAGAGCAGGATACATTTGCCATTGAAAGTTACAAGCGCAGCCAGGCTGCGTGGGAAGCGGGCCGATTTGACAACGAAGTAGTGCCGGTGGAGATACCATCAAAAAAGGGCGAGCCCGTAATAGTGGCAAAAGACGAAGAACCCTGGAATGTAAAGTTTGAAAAAATAGCAGGCTTGCGGCCGGCGTTTGGAAAAGAAGGAACCGTAACGGCAGCAAACGCGAGCACAATGAACGATGGCGCAGCAGCCGTAGTTTTAATGAGCCGCGAAAAAGCGGAGGAACTTGGCGTAAAGCCGCTGGCTATTTTACGCGGCTATGCCGATGCAGAGCAGGAGCCAACCTGGTTTACCACTACGCCAAGTATTGCGGTACCAGTTGCAGTAAAACGAGCAGGATTACAAATGGCAGATATTGATTTTGTTGAACTGAACGAAGCCTTTAGTGTAGTGGGCATTGTAAATACCAAAAAGATGAATCTTGACCCCGCCAAAGTGAATGTAAATGGGGGAGCCGTTTCCATGGGTCATCCGTTGGGTTGTAGTGGCGCACGCATAATTTTTAACCGCGTAAATATCTTAAAGCAAAACGGCGGACGCTATGGAGCTGCCGGTATTTGCAACGGCGGAGGCGGCGCATCGGCAATGGTTATAGAAAATGCATCATAACCTTTCAAAAAGATAAGGAAAAGGGTTGCTGCAAAGGCAACCCTTTTTTCAGTCTTTTCCGCTATACCTGATTCTAAAAATAAGCAGAAGCAAGTTTACTACTACCGAAAAACAATTGGTTACAATTATAGGATAATCTTTTTTCATTACTCCATACACAATCCACATAGAAAGGCCAGCCAGTAGTACAATCACCATAATTATCGATACATCTTCGGCTTTTTTATCTTTTACAATTTTAATCAACTGCGGCAGCATAGAAACCGCTGTTAAAATACCTGCGCTTATACCAACCAGTTGCGTTACATCCATACCCGTTCTTAAAAAATATTAAGCCAAACTTTTTTCAAAAGCCGTTGATTTTTTCTTATAAATTAAAAAATGGTTGAACGCCGATTTTCATCAAAACACCCTCCCTTTTTCATTTTAGGTTTTGTGCACGCTCTGCTCTAATTTTGCCCGCTCAAAGTTTTGCAGCATGAGACAAATTCCTTTTCGCGAAGCATTACGTGAAGCCATGAACGAAGAAATGCGCCGCGATGACCGTGTATTTTTAATGGGTGAAGAAGTAGCCGAATACAATGGCGCTTATAAAGTAAGCCAGGGGATGTTAGCCGAATTTGGCCCTCGCCGTGTAATTGATACGCCCATTGCCGAACTTGGTTTTACAGCAGTTGCCGTAGGCGCCGCCCAAAATGGTTTGCGGCCAATTGTAGAGTATATGACCTGGAATTTTGCCGTGCTTGCCTTAGATCAGATATTAAACACTGCATCCAAAATGTTGGCCATGAGTGGCGGGCAAATAACCTGTCCTATTGTATTTCGTGGTCCAAACGGTTCTGCCGGTCAATTAGGCGCGCAGCACTCTACAGCGTTTGAATCCTTATACGCAAACATTCCCGGACTTAAAGTAGTATCGGTAAGTAATGGGTACGATGCAAAAGGTTTGTTGAAGCAGGCAATTCGTTACGAAGAAGACCCTGTGGTGTTTATGGAAAGCGAAGTAATGTATGGCGATAAAAGCGACATTCCCGATGAAGAATATTATATACCGTTGGGGAAAGCCGATATAAAGCGGGAAGGAAAAGACGTAACTATTGTATCTTTTAATAAAATGATGAAAGTGGCACTTGGCGCAGCCGCTGAACTGGAAAAGGAAGGCATCAGTGCCGAAGTAATTGATTTACGAACTATCCGCCCATTGGATTGGATGACCATTTTAGAAAGTGTAAAAAAAACCAACCGTCTTGTAGTTGTAGAAGAACAGTGGCCGTTTGCTTCGGTATCATCTGAGATTACTTATGTAATACAAAAAGAAGGCTTCGATTATTTAGATGCGCCCATTCGCCGGCTTACAGCTGCCGATGCGCCGCTGCACTACGCACCAAATTTAGTAGCCGCCGCTTTGCCCGATATTGCCCGCACAGTAAAGCTTGTAAAAGAAGTTATGTACCTAAAAAAGTAAGCAAAATAGTGAGTAAGTGATTCCCCTTATTGTAGATTTAAAGCTAAGTTGTGTAACCAATACACAACTTTTTCTCTTTCAAGGTTTTACTCAAAAAGAAATACTTTCAAAAAAGTTTTGTTTTTCCAATTTTTTGTGCATCTTTGTCATGGTTTTTCATAGGATATTGGATTTTACACGAGGCTGGATTTCTATCCGGCCTTCTTTTTTGCCCACTCTCCAATTTTTTAAAGAGGGAACTCAAGTCGAGTGAAACCGTCACAGTTTCCTGGTGGAAGAACTTAGTTGTTACGTGTTTTTCTGTGCACATCGTCATCTCAGCTTTGGGTGTTGGAGCACCCTTTTTTAAAGGTTTCTCATTCAAAAAAAAACACTTTCCCCCATATTGCTTTAAGCCAAACTGCCCCAAACAATTTTTTTCAACCTAAGTTCCCCTACCAGGTGACAGGGGGCTTTCGCACCAGCGGACTATGAGCCACCATTTTTTTTATTTACTTTGCACACCAATAAAAAAACATGACTTCGATTTTAATTATAGATGATGAAAAAGCAATCCGCAAAACCCTGACTGAAATTTTATCTTTTGAAGGCTACGATGTAAAAGAAGCTCCTGACGGAGAAGAAGGTTTAAAATACTTTAAAGAAAAAACGTACGATGTAGTGCTTTGCGATATTAAAATGCCGAAAATGGATGGCATTGAATTTCTACAAAAAGCGTCGGAGCTTAACCCCGATGTTCCTGTTATTATGATTTCAGGGCACGGCACAATAGAAACCGCTGTAGAAGCTGTAAAAAAGGGTGCCTATGATTTTATTCAAAAGCCGCCCGATTTAAACCGCCTCCTGATTACCATTCGCAATGCAAAAGAACACAACAACCTTGTTTCGGAAACAAAAACATTAAAACGAAGGGCAAACAGGGTGCAGGAAATGATTGGCGAATCGGCACAGATGAAAAGAATAAAAGACACCATTGAAAAGGTGGCGCCAACCGAAGCACGTATCATGATTACGGGCGAAAACGGCGTTGGTAAGGAACTGGTGGCGCGTTGGGTACACGAAAAAAGCAATCGTGCCGACGGACCTTTAGTGGAAGTAAACTGCGCCGCCATACCCAGCGAGCTCATTGAAAGCGAATTGTTCGGTCACGAAAAAGGTTCGTTCACATCGGCCATAAAACAACGCATTGGTAAGTTTGAACAAGCAAATGGCGGAACTCTTTTTTTAGATGAAATTGGCGATATGAGCCTTAGCGCGCAGGCGAAAGTTTTACGCGCCTTGCAGGAAGGAAAAATTACAAGGGTAGGAGCCGATAAAGATATCAATGTGGATGTTCGGGTAGTTGCAGCCACAAATAAAGACCTGATGAATGAAGTAGAAGAAAAGCGGTTTCGCCTCGATTTGTATCACCGGCTTGGGGTTATCTTAATTCATGTGCCGTCCTTAAACGATCGTAAAGAAGATATTCCGCTTTTGATAGACAGGTTTTTGCAGGACATCTGTTCAGATTATGGTATTAACCGAAAAAATATTTCGGACGAGGCATTGAAGCATTTACAAAACTTTAATTGGACAGGAAATATTCGCGAGTTGCGAAACGTGGTGGAACGCCTGGTTATTCTTTCGGGCAAAAGCATTACTAAAGAAGATATTGCTACTTACGTGTTGCCGAAGTAAAACCCTCTTTTGCAAATAATTTAATAGCGGCATCACTTTTTAAAAGAACAAGATTTGTAAACAGCCGCTGCGCTGCGTGAACAGCCGCACCGGAAGCAATAATTGTTTTGTGTGGAAACGCTGTACAAAGGCCTTCTAAATAATCATCAATTTCAAAGCTGCAAACTTCTTCTGAAAGGTAGACGTACACCGTTGTTACAACTTCTTTTTCAATTGCCGGGTACAGGTTTTGCCATTTTACATTTAATCCTAAATACATAGTTTGCCGTCCGGCATTTCTCATAAGATAGTGGATAAAAAGTAGCGACAGCCTGTCGTTGGTACCCCCTGCACCAAACAAAGCAACCGTTTCCGAAGCAGCAAACAGAGGCGGTAATTTCTCGGTTTTGTCTATAATTTTATGTTCCACCAAAAGGCTTAGAAAAGGGTCTATGGCGGCAAGCACAAGCTTTCTTTTCGCGCCTGCCCGAACGGTTTGCAAAACAGGATAGATCACTTTTAAAAAACCTTTTTCTAAGTCTATTTCGTTTAAAACTTCGTTCACCCTTTGGGTATTAAAATCTAAAGCAGAAGATAAAAGTTTGCACTTAAAAGCATCTTCATTATTACACTCCAACTTAAGTTGCCAAACTGCCCTTTCATGTTCATTGCTTTTCATCTGCGCCAGCGCAGGTAATTTAAAACCAGCATAATAAAGGCAGGATATAAGGAGTATATTTTTCAGTTGCTCTTCACTGTAATACTTATGGCTTCTGTTATTCTGTTCCGAAACACAAAGCTGGTAACGTCGTTCCCATATATAAAGCGTAGCGGCCTTTATGCCGCAAAGGTCTTCTATGTTTCTTGTTGTAAACTTTTGCATACCTTAACGCGCACAAAATAACCTTTTATACTATTTAGCAAAAGTTTGCTTGTACAAAAGTGCATTAGGTTTATAAAACATTTAATTTGCCCGCTGTATAAAAACAAACAGATGCCTTTAGAACATGTTTTAGTTGTTTATTTAATTTCTTTCTTGCTTGTTTTTCTCCCATCTTTTGGTTTAGCAAAGATGTTTCAAAAAGCCGCTGTCCCTTCCTGGAAAGCATACGTGCCCTTTTATAATACATGGGTAATGCAAGACCTTTCAAACCGCCCAAAGCACTGGGTATTTTGGCAAGCCATTCCGGTAGTTGGCTGGTTTATTACACCCGGTATTTTTATTGAGTTTGTAAAATTATTTGGACGTTTCAGATTATGGGAACATACACTTGCAGCGCTTGCAGCGCCTTTTTATTTTGTGTATTTAGGTTACGAAAAAAGAATTCATTACATAGGACCCCAGGGTGCAAAACGCTATGTAAAATCAGCCTGGCGCGAGTGGGTAGATGCCGCCATTTTTGCTATTGTAGCCGCTACGCTTATCCGCACATTTGTATTTGAAGCCTACACAATTCCTTCGGGCTCCATGGAAAAAACGTTGCTGGTAAACGACTTTCTTTTTGTAAGTAAATTCAGTTACGGCCCGCGTATTCCAAACACGCCACTTTCTATTCCGTTTGTACATAATTACATTCCGGGCACCGATAATAAATCGTACACCAGCGCAGTGCAACTTCCTTACATTCGCTGGTTTTCGTCACCGGTTAAAAGAGGCGATGTAGTTGTGTTTAATTTTCCTGCTGGCGACACCGTTATAAACCTTCCCGAGTACCAATCTTTTCGGCCTTATTATACCGTACTTCGCGAGCAAGGATCTGGCAATATGGAGATTGGCAGAAAAAATGTGTTGGGTGATCCGGAAAATTATCCACTGGCTATTCATGCGCCCGACAAAACAGACAATTACATAAAACGTTGTGTAGCTGTTGCCGGAGATACTTTGGAAATAAGGAAGGGCGTGGTGTTTATTAATGGTGTGGAGCAAGACTTTCCATCAAAATCACTGATGCCGTACATAGTAGAATTTAACCGTGCTGTAGCCACCGAGGAATTATTAAAAGAAGAATACGATATTGATGTTTTAAATTCCGACCAGATTATTCCTTATGGCTCTAACACGCATGTGGTAAACCTGACCGCTGATGTGGTGGAGAAAATAAAATCATCGAAAAATACTCCTTTTACAAGCATTACGCCTTACCTGGAAGACAGTGCCATGTACAACCCGCAAATGGAAAATTTTGTTTTTGAACACAAGTGGACCGTTGATAATTACGGACCCATCTGGATACCGAAAAAAGGGGCAACGCTGCAACTTTCAGCCGATAATTATTCTATCTATGAAAGAGCCATACGCGTTTTTGAACACAACGATTTTTATCAGCAAAACGGTGCCTTCTTTTTAAATGGAAAGCAAGTCAGCACCTATACTTTTAAGATGGATTATTACTGGATGATGGGCGATAATCGTCATGGCTCCCAGGACTCCAGGTTTTGGGGTTTTGTGCCCGAAGACCGGATTGTAGGCAAAGCCTGGCTTATTTGGTTTAGTTGGGACGGCGGTCCGCGTTGGAACCGTTTGTTTCGAACCATCAAATAACGTATTTTTAAAACCCTTAAAAAAGGGGGTCTTTTCATCTATTTGAAAAATTATAATTTATGCACGAAAAGAAATTTGAATTTACCTATAAAGAATATGCCGATGCAACCGAGCTGCCTGAAGAGCAACAATGGCTTTTAAACGAAGCGCGGGAGGTAACAGAAAATGCATATGCCCCTTACTCGCACTTTTTAGTTGGTGCCGTGGCAAAGCTTGCCAACGGCGAAATAGTGGCTGGCTCCAACCAGGAAAATGCATCGTTTCCAATTGGGCTTTGTGCAGAAAGAGTGCTGCTTGCTTCGGCTTCCTCTATCTTTCCAAACATACCAATTGAAACCATTGCGGTAAGTTATAAAAGCGAAAACCACAGCAGCGATCATCCAATTGCGCCTTGCGGCATTTGCAGGCAATCGTTGCAGGAATTTGAAGGCCGCTTTGGCCAAAACATGCAAGTAATATTGGGCGGTGCAAAGGGGCCGGTTTATGTGCTCGACAGCGCCAGCAAATTATTACCGTTTGCCTTTACAAGTGAGGATTTGGCATAAATTATAAAGCTTCGCCACTTCTATTTTTTTCAGAAAACATGTAAAAAAGGGTACCAATTATCCAGCAATATAAATGCGTGTACAATTAATATTAAAATAAGGATTGCACACCCAAATAGAATTTTGCTTCGTGCGAAAGCAACCATTGCTTTCGCCAAAGCCCGCCCGAATAGCCAACGAGGCTTTGGTTTGAACCAATAACGCGGTGGCAGGGAACAACAATGGGCAGGTTGTTTTTGCCGTTGGCAGAAGCAATGGCCCGAATAGCTTTTACATTGCCGTATTGTTTGGAAAGTTGAAGATAAGAAAGGCTTTTTCCGAAGGGTATTTTAGAAAGAAGTTCCCACACCTGATGTTGAAAAGGAGTACCTGCTTGCGCCAGTGGTAAATTAAAAGCAGTTCTAGCGCCGCTGAAGTATTCGGCTAATTGAACGCCTGTTTCATCAAGCACCGGATGTACCCCTTTTTCAAAGGTTTTTACTTCTTCGGCCCAAAATAAAATGGATTCTAAACCGGCATTGCTGCACGTTAATTTCAACGTACCAACAGGTGATGAGCAAAAACATGAGTACCCTTCCATCAGCCAATTTTTAAACCATTAGAAACCGGTCGTTCAGGTTTTAATAAAACTAATTAGCCTTCGCTATAGTAAATGCCCAGAACAAGACATTCACTAAAAAAATTGCCAATTTGTTTTGGTTTAAAATTTACTACTGCCACTACCTGCTGACCTACCAGATTCGATGTAGAATAGTATTTGGTAATTTGAGCAGATGATTTCTTTATTCCAAAGCTTCCGAAATCGATGGATAATTTGTATGCTTTTTTTCGGGCTCCAACAAAATCTTCGGCAGTAATTATTGTTCCCAAACGAATATCGATTTTTTCAAAATCGTTCCAGGTAAGCCATTCCATAAAGAGCAGTTTTATTGAAGCAGTTTAATCAGTTCGGCCACTTCAGTTATTTTATAGGTTTGCTTTTCATCGCCAAAACATTTCATCAGTTCTTCCAGCAGGCATTCCATAACTTGCTTGTTTGCAAGCGGCTTAAAATAAGAATGCACCGGCGGCACCGACAGGCGCTTAAAATAAGCTTCCATGTCTTTGTGCGAAAATACCTGGCCTGTGGTTGGATCAATAAAAAACTCTATTTTGGTAATGTATTCATCTGGCTCCAGGTTGCTGCTATAACCAGGCTTAAAATAAGCCAGCACAAACTGCTTTGGCACGCCAATGGCTTTTACAGGAATATCCAGCAAATCGCAAAGAATCAGGTATAAAATAGCATTGCCTAACTGGTTGCCTTTTTTAGATTCTAACACCTTATGCAGCAAAAAGTCGTTTATGTTTTCATAAGCAACCTCAGTTCCTTTAAGCCCGAAGTATCCATATAAAATACCCGTTACAATACGCACCTGCTCTAAATGCGTGAGGTAATTATTTAACTCCAACCAAATGTTTCGGCGCAATTTTTCTATTTCCAGCAGCACCGGCGCGGTTGCCAAATCAGGATACTGGAATTTGGCTACCAGCAAAGAGCCAAGCATTAAATCGTGATGGCCAGAAACATTCCACTGCCTTAAATCCTCTTTCAAATCGGTAAAATGAAGCCGGTGAATGAGCAGCTCTATTCGTTCCTGCAGTTCTTCGTCTATGGTGTTTTCCCACAGGTTTTCAAGGTTGGGAATAATACTTTTTCCGTATTCCACAATTTTATTGCTCACAGCTCCAAACACCTCATCATCGGGGTCGTCTATAAGGGTTAAAAGCGCCGATATTTCCTTGTTGTCTCCCATCGCAAATTCGTTATTTCTTTTTTGTACTTTTTTTTGCAGGCGATCGTTTGGTAGCTGCTTTTTTAGCGGCTGTTTTCTTTGTAAACGCACCGGGCACCTGTTCTTCAATCATTTTCTTTATCTCTTCAACCGGTAAAAGAGCCGCTTCTTCGGGTGTGTATTTTTCGCCATCGGGCTTGCGGTTAAGTTTCAGCATTTTTTTACCAAACCTTACAAAAGGTCCCCATCTGCCCCTTTCTATTGAAATTTTTTCGGCCGGCCAGCTTTGTATAAACCTATTTGCTTCTTTATCTACTTTTTTACTAATCAGTTCATCAATGTCACTTTGCTTCAGCGCATCGTAATTATAGGCCCGCGGTACATTAATATATAAATCGTTCCATTTTATAAATGGCCCAAACCGGCCTTTACCTTTTGTAACCGCAAGGGATTCGTAAAATCCAATTGGCGCATCGGCTTCTTGTTTTTGTTGAATCAATTGAAGCGCCAATTCCATATCCACATCTAAAGGGTCGGTGGCTTTTGGAAGCGATATAAACGCATCGCCCCATTTTATATAAGGGCCAAAACGGCCAATGTTTACCGAAAGCTCCTGTCCGTCGTGCTCGCCTAAAGTAAGTGGTAATTTAAACAAGTCAAGCGCTTCCTGTAATGTTATTGTTTCAATGCTTTGGTTTTGCTTCAGCTTGGCGTAGCGAGGCTTTTCTTCATCGTCCGAAACGCCAATTTGCGCCATTGGGCCATACTTTCCCATTCGAACAATAATTGGTTTTCCGCTTGCCTGCTCAATGCCAAGGTCGCGTTCGCCGGAAATGCGGTCGGCGGTATCAATGGTTTTTTGAACGTCTGCTTTAAACGGGTTGTAAAAAGCATCAATCATTTTGCTCCACCGGAGCTTTCCCAAAGCCACTTCGTCAAACTCCTGCTCTATACGAGCGGTAAACCCATAATCCATAATGTCATCGAAATGCATCTTTAAAAAATCGGTTACAACCAAGCCAAGATCTGTTGGAAAGAGTTTAGATTTTTCGGCGCCTGTATTTTCCCCTTCTGTTTTCTGGCTAATTGTGTCGCCAGCCAAAACAAACACACGGAAATCTCTTCGAACGCCTTCCTTATCGCGTTTCTCTACATAGCCTCTTTTTAAAATGGTAGAAATGGTGGGTGCATATGTTGAGGGTCGGCCAATGCCCAGCTCTTCCAGTTTCTTTACCAGCGATGCTTCCGTATATCGGGGCTGCGGACGCGTAAAGCGCTCTATTGCCTGCATGGTTTTTAGTGGAAGCACCTGTCCAACAGAAAGCGGTGGTAGCATGGCACTTTGACCCTCTTCGTCGGCAGCATCTTCTTCGTCACGATCTTCGCGGTACACTTTGGTAAAGCCTTCAAATTTCATTACTTCACCACTTGCTGTTAATTCAGCCCCGTTAGTAGAAACACCAATCTTTGCCGTTGTTTTTTCTAACGCCGCATCTGCCATTTGCGAAGCCATGGTGCGCTTCCATATTAATTCATATAACCGTTTACCATCAGTATCGTCCACTGTGGTATGTTGCATATAAGTTGGGCGAATGGCTTCGTGCGCTTCCTGTGCCGATTCGTTTTTGTTTTTATACTTACGCGACTGGTAATATTTTTCGCCAAATGATGATGTAATTGTATTCTTCAAATCAGTCATTGCTGTTTCGCTCAGGTTTACGCTGTCTGTACGCATATAGCTAATATGTCCGTTTTCATACAGCTTTTGTGCTACAAGCATGGTGCGGCTTACGCCATAGCCCAGTTTGCGGCTGGCTTCCTGCTGCAAAGTAGATGTGGTGAAAGGCGCTGCAGGAGAGCGTTTGGTTGGTTTTACCTGAATGTCTTTTACTGTATAGGTGGCACCAATACAGCTTTTTAAAAATGATTCCGCTTCTTCCGCTTTGCCAAACTTCAAACCTTCGGCAGTGAACGATACAGGCTTTAACGCGATGTCGTTTGCAGTAAATAGGGCTTCCAGTTTAAAACTGCTTTGCGCATTGAAAACGTTTATCTCGCGTTCGCGTTCGGCAATAATGCGCACTGCAACGCTTTGAACTCTGCCGGCGCTCAAATTGTTCTTCATACTCATCTTTCGCCACAGCACAGGGCTTAATTCAAAGCCCACAATACGATCTAAAATACGCCGCGCCTGCTGCGCATTTACAAGGTTCATATCTACTGTTCGCGGATGTTCAACCGCGGCCTTTATTGCCGGTTTTGTTATTTCATGAAAAACAATCCGCTTTGTTGTTTCTGGATTTAGCCCAAGCACTTCGCAAAGATGCCAGCTGATGGCTTCTCCTTCGCGGTCTTCATCCGTTGCCAGCCAGATTTCACCGCTTTTTTTTGCCAACTGCTGCAACTCTCTCACCACCTTTTCCTTGTCGTCCGATATCTTGTAAGAAGGTTTATAATTATTATGTATGTCAATGCCCATATCGCCTTTTTCAAGATCGCGAATGTGGCCATAGCAACTCTTGACTTCAAAATCGGAGCCCAGTATTTTTTCAATGGTTTTTGCCTTTGCCGGCGATTCCACTATTAATAAATTCTTCGCCATAATCCGGTTTTTTCTGTTCTTTTTTACACCTATACAGAAAGTGCAAGTTAACAGCAAGAATATTAAATTTTTTGTAAGAAGTTTTTTGGGGCCTTTTTCTAAGGTTTTTTACAAACCGGCTGATCGCCTGTTTATTTTTTTAAATGCTCTTTTTTTCCGGTCTTTAAACCAATTTTCTGGTTAGCGTAAGTCTTCAACTTCAAATATTGATTTAATGGTAAATTCCATTTCGGCAAAAACATTTAAAAAAGGGTAGAAGACAGATGGCTTAAAAGAAATCAATAACCGCTTTAATCACTTCGCTATCGCGGTAAATGCGCCGGTGGCCCAAACCTTCAGAAATTTTAAATGTAAAATTAGGTAGATGCCTTTCTATAATAGGAACCACATCAGACAAAGGTGTCACGTTATCTTCTTTATCATGAAACCAAAGCACTTGTGCTTTTATCTGTTGCGCAGCCCGCGAAATAGAAAACCATTCAATAGGTGCACCTGCTTCTTTCATTATCACTTTTTTAAACTGCTCCTGTATCTTTTTGTTCAACTTAAGGCGCCGAAAAAGTGCATTGGCAGCGGTGGTGGTTTCGGTGGCCGGTGCAATAAAAACTGCTTTACACTTTTCGTTGCGTTGCCACTCTTCCAAAGCCATACTTAAGGCAAGCGCGCCCATCGAATGTGCAATAAAGTTGGTAACGGGGCCAAACTGTTGATTAACGTAATTAATTAAATCTTTATAAAGTAAAATGTTGAGCCGCTTACCATCGCTGCGGCCATGCGCCGGCGCATCAAATGCCAACACGCAAAAACCTTTTTCAATAAGCGGCCTAACGTAGCGGTCGAAGTTTAACACGCTTGATTCAAAGCCATGCAAAATAAGAAGCTTTTTTGCCGATGTAACATTCCACCGGTAGCCCTGCACTGTGGCGCCATGGAAAGTAAAAAGCAATTTTTCGGCTTTTGCAAATATGGGTGGAAGCTGTTTTTTGTTTTTATATTGTGGCGTGCAAAAAAATTGAAACGCTTTTTTAGCTGCCTGCTTTTTTGATAGAGCCGATAGCAACCTGAATTTTAATTGAACATATTTAAAAGCTAGTTTTTTTGGTAACGCCATTTTGTAAAGATAAAAAATGAATGTTGTTTTAATAGGTACAGGAAATACGGCTACCGTTTTAGGAGTAAAATTAAAAGCGGCTGGTCATACCCTTTTGCAAGTGTTTGGCCGAAGAATTAAAGCCGCCGAAGCTCTTTCTAACCTGCTTCAAAGTGAAGCAATTGAAAATTTAGACCAAATAAATACACAAGCCGACGTTTATATCATTGCAGTATCGGATAACGCAATTGAAGAAATTGCGCTGCAGCTACAACTACCCAAAAAAGCAGTTGTTGTGCACACTGCCGCCGCAGTATCTATAAATGTACTAAAAAATTTAAGTACCCTTTATGGCGTTTTTTACCCGCTTCAAACCCTTAAAAAAGGGTCTGCATCATTGCCCGAAATTCCTATATTAATAGAAGCAAATAATAAACAAACGGAAGATTTCCTGACGAGCATGGCGCTTTCTATTACGCAAAAAGTAGTTTATGCCAATGGCGAACAACGCCTAAAGCTGCACCTTGCAGCCGTTTTATGCAACAATTTTGCAAACCATTTATATGCGCTTGCCGAACAATATTGCACCGTAGAGGGTGTAGATTTTTCTTTGCTAAAACCTTTAATTGCCGAAACGGCTTTACAACTGGAAAGCATGCCGGCCGCAGCAGCACAAACCGGCCCTGCTATGCGCCACGACACGGCAACCATTGAAAAACATTTAGATCTATTGAGCAG
>JBBSRB010000061.1:0-16879 GCA_038243445.1 Chitinophagales bacterium
AAATTAAATGAACTTAAAATAACTCCTCCCAATATTGCTGTTGATCTTTACTTAAATCCTAAGAATGGTGAGTTTATTTCAAGAATTGAATTTTTAAATAATGTTCCAATTACATTCAGAGCTCCGTCTCTCTCAAGGATGGATGGAATAAGACAATACAGCAATGTTTTAAGGGGAAGCACGACACTATATCCAACTTCCAAAAGAGAATGGTATTTTAAGGAGGATAATTTAGATAATAAGAATTTGCCTCAGGACTCTGTTTTTAAAATCAAATTCTCCTTTAGCTACCAATCAATATACTTCGAAGAAATGAGATTGCCTACGCTTGTAGGTTCTATTAATAAAGATTATTTAGTCAATAGAGCAGATAAATCCATGGTTGAGATTAAACATTAGAAATTAATAGCTACCATTAGCAATCTAATCTTAATAATTTTAATGGCTTTTTGCTCTACGTTCATTCAACAAGTATATACGTAAAGAGTACCAGGCAGGATTATTTACCCAATCGTGTTTATTCATTAAAATAAAATTGATAAAGCCTATTTCTACACTTAGCGGAAACAATTATTCATGAACCGCATTTTTAAAAAATTTATTCACCGGAGATGGTGCTTGTATTAAAATATCTCAATCGCTTTCGGTTGTAGCATTGCCCTTTGCCCGGCTGCCGAAAAGCGTTACCGATGCATCAGGAATGAGCTGGATAATTTCAGCCTTAATTTGTATAAAAGTAGTTTCTGTATTCACAGCTTAAATTTCGTAAAATATTTCATCTATTTGTTTTGTGCTAATAAAAATATGAGTTTTATAGAAACACTTAATTAACAGAAAACTTTCAGTTATTCAGTGAGATTGCTTCGTACCTCGCAATGACGTTTATACTTACATAATCCTTTTATTTTGTAACAACAGGAATGAGTTATCCAGGCAAATCACAAAATCTCTAATTCACAAAATCACCCCCACACCTTCACCCCTTCGGAGCAATTGGCACAAATATCAATATTGCTGCGGCTTTGCAGCACTTTCCCCCGAAAGCCGTTGTACGTTCCGCTTTTCCATAACTCTTTAAAACTTTGAGTGTTTAAATTGCCCAATTGATGCTGCGCATCTTTATCAAAACAGCAGGGCACTACAGCGCCGTTCCAGGTAATTACGGGGTCGTGCCACAAGCGCCAGCAATGATTTGCATTGTTGCCTTTAAATTTCATTTTGCCCTGTTTGTCCCGTTTATAGCGACTGTATTTTTCAATGGTTGGAATAAGTTTGTTCGGATCCTTTTCGTAATCATACACCTGCGCGGTTTTTAACCACACATCATCAACACCAATTTGTTTTGCCATTGCTTTCACTTCTTCAATTTGATGTTGGTTATGGCGCACTACTAAAAACTGAAAAATAACAAACGGCGTTTTGCTCTTTAATTCCCGCTTCCATTTAACAATATTGGCAGCGCCTTCTAAAACTTTATTTAACTGTCCGCCCACGCGGTATTGCTGGTAGGTTTCCTGCGTGGTTCCATCTATTGAAATTATCAGGCGATCGAGGCCGCTTTCAACCGTACGCTTTGCCACATCATCCTTTAAATAATGAGCATTGGTAGATGTGGCAGTGTATATTTTTTTTGATGCTGCATACTGTACCATGGTTAAAAAATCGGGGTTTAAGAAAGGTTCGCCCTGAAAATAAAAAACAAGGTAGGTAAGGTCTTTTGAGATCTGGTCAATGGTTTCTGAAAAAAAATCTTTGCGCAACATACCGGTAGGACGTGAGAAAGCCCGTAAACCACTGGGACATTCGGGACAGCGAAGATTGCACGATGTTGTAGGTTCAAACGAAATAGAGATAGGCATGCCCCATTGAAAAGGTTTTTTCGTCCATTTACTTACATGGTAACTGCTCCATACTTTGGCCATGTTTAGCACGCGGCGCAGCGTGAGCTTGCTTAAAAAGTTTACACTATCGTTCCAGTTTATCTGCGCCATTTGGTAAAGGTAATTGCAGATGTAAGGATTTCGAATGGATTTCAAGGACGATTACTTATGATTGTAGATTTGTTATTTTGTATTTGAAACATTTGATGACTCTCTTCAGTTATCATGAACAAGCAAAACCAACAAACAACGATCAACCAAACCAACTCTCCACACATAATTTTACTTTTTTTACGTTATTCATTTACTTTAGTATTGCAGCAATGCCGCCAAAACGGAAAAAAGTAAATAGATATGTTAGCTGGTTTATTGGCCTGACCCTTTTTTTAGCCTTTGCAGGCATGGGTTACGTAGTTTATTTATGGGCCACTAATCAGCGCACATCATTTGTTCACTATAAAGAGTTTGGCATTCCTATTCCTACCCAATATGGCTTGCACGGTATTGATGTAAGCCGCTACCAGCAACGTATTTCGTGGACTTCGGTAAAGAAAATGAGCGTTCGTGGCATTCAGCTCGACTTTGCATTTATTAAAGCTACTGAGGGCGTCACCCGTGTAGATCCGCTGTTTAAACGCAACTGGCAAGGCGCAAAAAAAGCAGGTGTTATCCGGGGCGCCTATCATTTTTTTATTCCATGGAAAAGTGGCCGCATTCAAGCCGAACATTTTATAAAAAATGTTACCCTACACACCGGCGATCTGCCGCCCGTGCTGGATATAGAGCAATTGGGGAAGAAAGGAAGCTTGCATTTACAAAAAGAAGCAAAAGAATGGCTGAAAACAATTGAAAAACACTACGGTACCAAACCAATTATTTATACCAATGCCGATTTTTACACCCGTAATTTGGGAAAGGATTTTGACGAGTACCCCCTGTGGGTAGCACATTACCTGCAGAAACATCAACCGCGTATTGGGCGCAACTGGAGTTTTTGGCAACACAGCGAAAAGGGTAGGGTAAATGGCATTTTGTCGAAAGTAGATTTTAATGTTTTTAGCGGCGATACGGTTGCTTTCCAATCCTTGCTAATACCTTAAAAAATGGATAGAGATCAGCAACTGAAAGCGCTTTTTAAAAAAATCTTGTCTTCGTTTTCGATGGGCGCTTTATGGATGCTGGTAATGTCTGCGTTGGCCTTTTATGCAGGTTTAGCCATTGTTCACGGTGCTGTTCGGTGGTACAATATTGTGTTTTACGCCTTTTTTGTTTTATCGCTAATTTGGCTGCTGCGGTTTTTATATAAAACCTGGAAGAACGGGTAGAGCTCAATTGAAAAACTTTTATAAAAGCTACAAATTTTCATAAAACCTATGAAAAAGGGTTACGAACTATGGTCGGCAACAATTTTCCAACCCTTTTTCATCTTACGAAGCAATAATGTGTAATGCCCGCTTAAGTTTCCCGCAGTTCGTTGCAGCATCCATTTGCCCACTACAAAATAATAGTTTTTGGCTATTGGTTTTACTTCAATAATATCAAACGAAAGTTGGCCCATTGCAGCCGTGTCGGGGTAGCCTTTTTTATAATTATCAAGCGTTTGTTGCCAGCCCCAAACAACTCCGTTTTTTCCAATAAACATCAACGAATCGCTTTTCCAATACGTTTTCATAAAGCCTTCAATATTGCCCCTGTTCCAATCTTTCGTTTGTTGCTGCAATAAGTGTCGAATGGCTGCCGGTTCGTTTGCCGGCTGCGCAACTGAGGATAAAGAGGAAATAACAAATAGCAGAAACAACGCTGTTTTCATATCAAAGTTTTAAAATTCAAGGTACGCACCCTTTGTCATATACAAACACTCAACAACAGGCCTACCTTTGCGGCATGTTTAAAAAACGCATTTTTTACATTGGTTTTTTCGCCGTGTTGGTGCTGGCTTTTTACTTTATCATGTCGGCAATTATTCCCACGCTGGCAAACCCTGTCATTCCGCCTATCGGCGTTGTTCAGCCATTTTCGTTTACCAACCAGGATGGCAAACAGATTACTAATGAAGACATAAAAAACAAAGTGGTTGCGGTTGAATATTTTTTTACTACTTGCCAGGGCATTTGTCCGCGTATGAACAACAATTTGCGACCTGTTTACGAAGCGTATAAAAACGAAAGCAACTTTTTAATTTTATCGCACACCTGCGATCCGGAAATTGATTCGGCTGCGCGCCTTAAACAGTACGCCGATTCGCTGGGAGTAGATACGAACCGATGGATGTTTGTAACCGGACCAAAAGATAAGTTGTACCACATGGCGCGCCATAGTTATAAAATAGATGATCCTAAAAACGATTTGAATAGCATTGAAGACGATTTTTTGCACACGCAGTTTATTGCACTTGTAAACAAAAAGGGCGACGTAGTTAAAATTTACGACGCCTTAAAAAAAGATGAGATTAGCGAAATGCGCGGGGAAATTGAAAAACTTTTAAAAAAGTAAGTTGCTCCTCTTTTTGCAAAAAATTAAAAACAAAAATCCTTTGAAAAAGGGTGCACCAGGCGGTAAACATCAATAGTGGCAGCTTTCTTTTTCAAAAAAAATAAATTCGTTATAAACCAACGTTTGTTTGCTGTACCAATAAGGTGCAAGGTGTATAGCGCGGCTGCGTAGCCGACAATTGCGTTAAAAGAGCCACTACATTTTGTAAGCCAATTTTGCCGGCCCATTCAAACGGGCCAAACGGATAAGCCGTACCCAATTTCATTGCCGTATCTATTTCTTCTTCAGTACTTACACCATCTGCAAGCGCAAAAAAAGCTTCATTAATAATACTGCAAATAATGCGTGGCCTAATAAAGCCCACCACATCGGGCAACCATTCAATGGTTTTGTTAAGCATAGTAAAAGCTTGTTCAACAGCCAGTTTATTTCCGCCATCGAGCGAGGTTGCCTCCACCCTTTCAGCAGAAAGAAAAGTACTCCAGCCATTAATACGAATAAATTGGCGATTTATGTTAGGCAAAGTTTCAACAACGCTGTTAACAACAATAGCAGCAGGTAGCAATTGTGTCAAAAATTGGCTTCGTTCGCCTTTTTCGTTAAACAACAGATCAATATAAACACCAGCGCTTTTATACTCCAAAAATTGCTTTAGTTCCGTTATCCAAACAACGGCTTCATTTGTTAATTCAACATTGTTTGTTAATTCCTTTTTCTGCTCTTCACTGCAAAGAATGACCACCTGCATTGTAAATTGTTTTTACAAAGAAAACAGAAAAACTTGGCCTACTGTTGTTTATCAATCAACATAGGTAAAGAAAGGTGGAGCAACACCCTTAAATTGATTTGCTTTAATTGTAAAAATTGACTTTAATTCGTGGTTATACATAACATATGGAAAAGCAAATTATTACTACAAAAAGCGCTCCTGCACCAATTGGTCCGTATAACCAGGCAGTTGTTGCAAACGATACGCTGTACATTTCGGGCCAAATATGCATTGACCCTTCTACCGGCGATTTAAAAAACCGCGATATAGAAGATGAAACGCACCAGGTAATGCAAAACTTAAGAAACATTTTAAGTGAGGCCGGAATGACGTTTAACAACGTAGTAAAAACCACCATTTTTATTACCGATATGCACCAGTTTAGCGCTGTAAATGCCGTTTACGGAAAATTTTTCGAAGATCAGTTTCCAGCGCGTGAAACAGTGCAGGTATCTGCCTTGCCTAAGTTTGTAAATGTAGAGATCAGCATGATTGCCGTGCGGTAAAATGCAAAAATTACTGCGCAAAATATTACTGAAGCCGGTATTACAACTAAACAAAAAATACTCGTCGAGGCCAGACAGGCAACGGATTTGCACAGCACTGTCGGATTTACTTTCGCGCATTTTAAATGGCGAGCGGGATAAAGGACTTGTGGTGCCTTTTGATATTTCAACAGGCAAGTTCATTATCTTTTCGGACCAGCACAAAGGGCGTAAAAACGGTGCTGATGATTTTTTAACCAACGAAAAAAACTATTTGGCCGCGCTGGATTATTACCACCAAAACGGCTTCCATTTTATTTCCTTAGGCGATAGTGAAGAATTATGGGAAAACACGTTAACCAGCGTTCGAAAAGCCCAGCAGCCTTCATTTGAAAAAGAAGCGCAGTTTATACCAAACAACGCTTTTATAAAAATTTTTGGTAACCACGATTTGTATTGGGACAACGACCCGCTGGCGCCTTTACAACTGAAAGATATTTACGGCTACGAAGTGCCTATTTACGAAGCGGTGGTTTTAGAAACCTGGGTACAAAATAAACGTATACGCATTTTTTGCACGCACGGGCACCAGGGCGATGCAGTAAGCGACGGCAACTGGTTTTCTAAATTTTTTGTTTCCCGCATTTGGGCGCCGTTGCAGGCGTACCTCAAAATAAATCCAAATACACCGGCGTATAATTCAGCCTTAAAAACAGCGCACAATACCATCATGTACGATTGGAGCGCCGAGCAGCACGGACTGTTACTGGTTACCGGGCACACGCACCAACCGGTATTTGAATCGCTTACGCATATAGAACGCTTGTACCGGCAACTCCTTTTTGCCCGCAAAGAAGGCAACAAAAACCTTATTGAAACCCTTCAGCAGGAAATACAGGTACGCAAGTTTCAATACACGGATGTTTCGGACGATTATTTAGGTCTAAAACCTTTTTACTTTAACAGCGGCTGCTGTTGTTTTGATGATGGCGCCATCACCGGCATTGAAATCTCGGAAGGCGTATTGCGACTTATTGAATGGAAAGAAAAAGACGGCAGCCCGGAGCGGCATCTTTTAGAAGAAACGCCGTTGGCGGAACTACAGGAATGCTTGGAAGAAGAAAGTTAAACTGGATAGGTTGTTACCCCTTTTTTGAATGTTTTTAATTACAGACTACAAAAGCATGAAAGATTTTGTAGTCTGTAATTTTTTATTTGTAGCCTGCAACCCCTTTTCAAAAGGTTTTTTTATTACCGCTGTTGTTGGCTCTGTTTATATCGGGCAGTTGCTTATCGGGGTCTAACACAAGCTCGGTAATGCGGCTGGTGGTGGGCACGGTAAACGTCCAGTTGGCACCGCGCTGCCACACTTCTACCGGCAGTGTAAACCGGTGTTCTTTTCCGTTTGCTTCACGTACAAGCACAGGTATTGGCACCGGCATTTGCGCCAAGTTTTCTATAGAAACAGAAGCCCCGTTTTCCGGCTTTCCGTCATTGTATTTTACGTCTTTTACCGCCACATCTAAGCGCCAGTTATTAAATATCCAACTTCTCCAAAACCAGCTTAAATCTTCGCCGGCTACATTTTCCATTGTATGGAAAAAATCCCACGGAGTTGGATGTTTATACGCCCATCGGGCAATGTATTCTTTAAAAGCAGCATCAAAACGGGCTTCTCCCAGCACCACATGGCGCAAGGTGTACAGCATTACCGCCGGCTTGTCGTAAGCCGTTGCACCCAGGCTGGCTTGCTGCACTACATCGGGCGCAGTAAACAGCGCATCCACTTCCTTACTAAAAACATAAGGAGTTAATCCCGATACATCTGATGGGTAAGAATCAAACTCACCCCTGTTAAAATCTTTGGTTGAATAAATATTAATAAACGAGTTGAAGCCTTCATCCATCCAGGCATATTTACGTTCGTTAGAGCCAACAATCATAGGAAACCAGGTGTGCCCAAACTCATGATCGGTTACGCCCCATAAGCCCCCACCGGTAGCGGCATAGCTACAAAATACAATGCCCGGGTATTCCATACCTCCAACAGAGCCGGCAACGTTTACAGCCGCCGGGTACGGATATTCGAACCACATTTTTGAATAATGCTCAATGCTTGCTTTTACCATTTCGGTGCTGCGCTGCCACCCTTCTTTTTTAATACTTTCCACTGGGTAGGCACTCATGGCCAGCGCTTTTTTCCCGCTGGGTAAATTAATTCTTGCGGCATCCCACACAAAAGAGCGGGAAGCGGCCCAGGCCACATCGCGTGCATTTTGAAGTTTAAATTTCCAGGTAAGGCTTTTTGCAGCAGGTCTCGATTTAGGATCTGTTACTTCATCGGCGCCGCGAAGCATAACGGTTTTATCGCTGTTGCGGGCGGCGTTCAGCCTTGTTTGCTGCGCCGGAGTTAATACTTCTTTTTCATTCATTAATTCGCCCGAACCAACCACAATTAAATTTGCCGGTGCTGTAATTGCTACTTCAAAATCGCCATACTCTAAATAAAATTCTCCTGCACCAAGGTAAGGCAGCGTGTTCCAGCCTTGCACATCATCGTACACAGCCATGCGCGGAAACCACTGCGCCACCTCGTACACAATACCGTTTTTTGTATCTAATTGCCCCATACGGTCAGTACCGCGTTCGGGTATGGTAAATTCAAATGTAATGGAAATTTTGATGGCGGCGGCGCTCTTTAATGGTTTCGAAAGCCAAAGCTGCAGCCGCGTATCGGTTTCGGTAACCTGTGGCGATGCTTTTTTACCATCGGTTTCTATAAAAACAGATTTTATTATTTGCCCTTTGGTAAACTTTGGATTAGCCCAGCGGCCGCCAGCTTGCGTGGTGGTAGCAGAGCCGCGGGAGGTGGCTTTGTATATATTTTGATCGAGCTGAAGCCATAAGAATTTTAGCTCGTTAGGACTGTTGTTGGTGTAGGTAATTTCTACATCGCCACTTACCGAATGTTTACTGGTATCAAGCGTTACCCCTATTTTATAGCTGGCACTGTTTTGCCAGTATTTAGGCCCGGGCTGCCCATCGGCGCTACGGTATTCGTTGCCCGTTTGCGGATAAAAATTGGGCGCAAATGCTTCGGCATGATTGTAAATAGATTGGGCCGATGCAGAAAATAAAATCAGGCTTCCGATTAAAAAAAGAGCTGCTTTTTTCATTTATTGATGGTGCATTTAATGGCTTGAAATTACACAATACGGCGCATGTTTTCACCCATATTAAAAAGGTTTCAAAAAGGGGTCGTTATTGCCTTGTATAAAATAACTAAGCAAAAAAAATGGGTCTTGTTATTTATGGAAAAAGTTCTTCTGCTAAAGGCACGCTTTCTTTTTTTCCAACATCCATCCAACGATCGCCGGAATGGTTGTAGCCTACAATTTTATGTGCAGGCGCCAAATGTAAAAAAACATCAATGATCGAAAACTTTCCGCTGAACGGAATTAACTCCAGCACTTCGGGCTCAAAAACAGCAATACCGCTGTAGGCCTTTTGGTTAAGATTTGTGTCCGGCATCACTATTTTCTCAACTGTTTCCATGCTTTTTATGTTTCGCCAGCCGCACAACCGGTTCTCTTTGTTAAACAATAAAAATCTTGATGTAGTTCTGTCGGCTGTACAAAGTGTAATAAGGGCGTTTTGGCTTTGGTGATAGTGTATTAGTTTGGAGATATCGAGGTTGGTTAAAATATCTACGTTAACAGTAATAAAGGGTTCGCCCTGCAATAAGTTTTTTGCCTTTAGCAGCCCGCCGCCGGTTTCCAGCACTTCATTTTCTTCGTCGCTGATAATTACCTGGCTTCCCCATCCGTTGTTTTTGGTTATTGCTTCAATAATTTGATGGCTAAAATGATGAACATTTACAACTACGCTGCTAATGCCGTATTGCTGCAAATGTTCAATGTTGCGTTGCAATAGAGATTTGCCGTTTACTACAGCAAGTGCTTTGGGGTGCTTATCTGTCCAGGGCTTAAAGCGGGTACCTAGGCCGGCGGCAAAGATCATTGCTTTCATAAATGCAATCTTAAGTTAGTTTTTTTAATGCACGAAAATTTATAGCTCCTCGCCACTCCATTATTTTTTATGTACCTTTTGCAAAAAAGTACTATGCCACAAAGCAGAAAACGTCACGGACATCATCCATATAAACAGGCAGCCGACATTCCAAAGGGACAACGGGTAAAGGGGCGTGTGTTAGTGGCCGTATTGGGCGCTGTATTTGCCTTGCTGATAACCTATTTTGGCGTTGGAGACAACTATGTTTTTTTACTGATTGCCGCCGTTTTGGGCGCTGCAATTGGCTACGCTGTTGGCAAGGCTATGGAAAAAGAAGCGTAATTTTTGTAAACTGATGTTTTCTATTTAGGGGTTTACGCTTTTGTTTTTTAAAACGAACCAGCAGCAGTACGCGCCATTTTTGCTAGTCTGCCTCAATTACCTCTACATTTCAGCGGTTGCGAACCCGATAAGTAGTCAGCATCATTTTCATTACTCCATTGAAATGCCCAGGCTTAGTGCCACCAATGCAATTATATCACTTTCGCCTTCATCTACTTTTCCGTCTGCAGTCATTTTTTCGCAGGTCATGGCAAAAAGGGTATCTTTAAAATCGTCGGTTATCAGCGGCGCGCTTTGTTCAATAAGGGTTTTGCTTCCTCGCGCCGATTGAAGCGAAAGAGCTTTTACCGTAAGCTCGTTTAAGTTTACGGTTTTGAACAGGGCCGAAAGCACCAGCATTCTTGATAAATGTTCTTTCTGTTGTGAAAGTTTTTTGCTTTTTTTATTGCGCTGGCAAATAAAATGGCAACAGCCGCTTCCTGTTCGGTTTCTATCAGCAAATCCATGATGGGCTAATTCTTATAAATAGCAAACATAAGGTTGAAAACAAAAGACCTGACTTCTGCAAATCCCTTTCAGCCTATTTTATTAAACGTTTGCCAAACCGTACAGCCGGGAGCAAAAGGATAACAGAGTTTAATTAAATTTGCGCTACTGCAAAAACATCTTTTTATTCTTTTGATGCGGAGCAGCAAAAAAACCATCGCACATGGCTAAAGTAAGTTTCAACAATACGCAACGCATATTTTATCCTTCGCTGAAAAAATCCGTTGACCAATATTTTATTAAAAACGGACTAAAAAAAACAGGCAACTGGCAATTGTATATGAAAGCCATTATTCTTATTCCTATTGCAATTGCTTTATACCTGTTTTTACTTTTTGGCAGCTACAGCGCTTTAGTAGGCGTTTTGTTAAGCTTTTTGATGGGTTTAACGCTTGTTTCAATAGCCTTTAATGTAATGCACGACGCTTGTCACGGCGCTTTTTCGAGCAAAAAATGGGTAAACGATTTAATGAGTTACACCATGAATGCTTTAGGAAGCAACTCGTTTATATGGAAGGTAAAACACAATGTAGTGCACCATACCTACACCAATGTAGATGGTATTGACGATGATATTGCAAAGAACCCTGCTTTGCGCATGGCGCCTACACAAAAATGGGTGGCGGCACACCGTTTTCAGCATGTTTATATGTTTGGGTTGTATGCATTAAGCACTATTCTTTGGCTGCTGATGACCGATTTTATAAAATATTTTAATAAAAAGGTAGTGGTTACCGAAATGAAAATGACCACTAAAGACCATATTATTTTTTGGGTTAGTAAAGCTTTGTACCTATTTTTCTACGCTGTGGTTCCTATCATTTTCGTTGGCTGGGGCGCCTGGTTTGTGGGTTTTTTAATTGTTCATATTGTTATGGGCACCACACTTTCGGTGGTTTTTCAGCTGGCACACGTAGTGGAAAAAACCGGTTTTGAAGCAGCCGGAGAAGAAGCAAAAGTGTTGGACACCGAATGGGCGGTACACGAACTAAAAACCACTGCCAACTTTGCACCGCGAAATAAAATGATATCGTGGTTTGTTGGCGGACTGAACTACCAGGTAGAGCATCACCTTTTTCCACGCATCAGCCATATACATTACCCAGCCATTAGCCAAATTGTAAAGGTTGAATGTAAAAAGTTCAATATTCCTTATCATTATTATCCAAAAATGACGGAAGCTATTGCATCGCACGTTCGGGTAATGAAGCGCTTAGGGCAAAATGCAACGCTTGCTTAGCAAGAAACGGCATAGTGTAAAAACCTTGAAAAAAGGGGTTCGTTCTGTTTCAAGCACTTTCCAGACTGCGGGCATAGCAGTAGGAAGAATTACCATAGCTACAGCCTCTCATCGTGAAAAATAGAAAGTGCCAAATTTCTGCAAAAACGATTTTTACATTATGTATCTGTAATTAAAATACACCTTTTTAAAGGGTTTTAAAAATCGTTTTCAACCCTTTTTTGTATTTGTTTTGTAAAGAATAGCTTTTGATATCACATTGGCATCAAAATAGTAAATATTATAAACTGCAATAAACTTACTATAAATAGTTCGAGCTAACCTATGCAAGAACACCAGGCAAAGCGATGATTCGGTTCATCGCTTTTGTTTTTGGATAAAAGCGCTAACTTTTAGCATGGTTTCAAAACCACGCTTTTGGCAAAAAGCCCCTGCAGTAAGGCTGCTACTTCCCCTCTGTGCCGGAATTATGGCCCAGTGGTATGTACAATTTCCTGCTTTAGTCATAATCCTTTTTGGTATCTTTTTATCATTATTGCTTCTTTTTTACGAGGCGCTGTCCACTCTAAAGAAATTTAGGTTTACTGCGCTTTATGGTTTATTGCTCCACTTGTTGTTTATATCGGGCGGCGCGGCTTTGGTGCAAACAGCCGACATACGGCACCAGCCGAAATGGATTGGGCATTATAACGCCCAATCTGTTTTATTAAAATTAGAAGAACCGCTGGTGCAAAAACCAAACTCGTACAAAGCGCTTGCAAGCGTGCAACAGGTATTTGAAAACGGCATAACAAGCAAGGCTACAGGCAACGTAATTTTGTATTTTAAAAAAGATAGTTCGGCTTTAAAGCTGGCTTACGGCGCGCTGATTATTATAGCAAAACCACTGCAACCAATAAAGAACAGCGGCAACCCCGGAGGGTTTGATTTTAAACGATATAGTTTATTCAACAGCGTTACCCATCAGCTTTATGTAACGCCGTCCGATTTCTTTCTTTTACCCAACAAAGAAGAAAACAAGTTAAAAAGCCTTCTATTTCAAAGCAGGGCTACCATTATTTCAATTTTACGAAAAAATATTAAGGGCGATAAAGAGCAAGGGCTTGCCGAGGCCCTTTTAATTGGGTATAAAGATGATTTGGATAAAGCCCTGGTGCAATCATATTCCAACACCGGCGTAGTGCATGTTATTGCCATATCGGGGCTGCACCTGGGCATTATTTACTGGATTCTTTTGTTGCTTACAAAACCATTGCGTCCTAAAAAAACTGCGTGGCTTAGGCTTGCACTTATTTTATGTGGCTTATGGGCCTTTAGTTTGCTTGCCGGCGCGCAGCCTTCTATTTTACGTTCTGCTGTTATGTTTTCGGCCATTGCGTGGAGCACCGTTATTAACCGAAGAACTTCAATTTACAACACACTCGCTTTGTCTGCACTTGTGTTGTTAATCTACAATCCATTTTGGTTGTGGGATGTTGGTTTTCAACTTTCCTATTCGGCCGTTTTAAGCATTATTATCTTTTTTCGGCCCGTTTATAGCTGGCTTTATTTCCCCAACAAATTAGTTGATTTTGTATGGGGCCTGGCAGCGGCTTCACTTGCAGCGCAAATACTAACATTGCCCGTTAGCGTCTATCATTTTCATCAGTTTCCAACGTTGTTTTTGGTAGCAAATTTGTTTGCCGTTCCTTTATCTAGCGTTATATTAATTGGCGAAATTTTGCTTTGTGCTGTTTCGTTTATTTCTCCACTGTCAACCCTTTTAGGCAGGTTTTTAGGTTGGTTGATACAGATTATGAACAACCTGGTAGAAAATTTAGATAGGATTTCTTTTGCCGTATGGAAAGGGCTTTCTGTAACCGTACTGCAGGCGGCTTTGCTTTACCTGATTATTGCCGGAATTAGCTATTGGCTGCTGCAAAAAAGGGCAACGGGCTTTCGCCTCGCGGCTGTTGGTTGTATATTCTTTTTAGCATTGCGCACACAATCTATTATTGAAGCAAACAATCAAAAAAAAATCATTGTATATAACGTGCCAAAATGGGCTGCGGCAGATGTAATCAGCGGAAGAAAATATTATTTTTTGGGCGATGCCTCTTTAGAACAAAATGATTTCTTGCGCAATTTTTATATCCAGCCTTCCCGAACGGCGCACCGGATTTCGTCCTATATTTTGCCGATAAAAGGACCTTCTTTTTCTGTTGCCGGCAAACACATCTTAAGGCTCGATAGCACTGTTTTGTTACACCCGTTGCAAAACAAACCCGTTATTCATTTGCTTATCATAAGTAAAAACCCAAACGTTTACATTTCTGATCTGATTAAAACATTTTCAATACAGCAAATTGTACTTGATGGTTCGGTGCCGCAATGGAAAGCAAAACGCTGGAGAAAAGATTGCGACTCGCTCCATATTCCCTGTCACGATGTAGCGGAAAAAGGTGCTTTTGTAATGACCTTATAACGACTACCTTTGCCGCTTTCCAACCCGTTTTCGTCTTGTTTTCTTAACCTTTTTTCATGAGCAAAAAAATTTCCACCGCCCTTATTTCTGTTTTTTATAAAGATGGATTAGAGCCACTTGTGCGCCAGTTGCACCAGCAACAAACCGTTATATATTCAACCGGCGGCACCCAAAAATTTATCGAAGACCTCTGCATCCCTGTAATTCCGGTAGAAAAGCTAACGTCTTATCCATCTATTTTGGGCGGGCGCGTAAAAACCCTTCACCCGCTGGTGTTTGGCGGCATTTTAGGACGTAGAGATAACGAACAGGATGGCGCGGAAATGAAAGAGTACGGCATCCCCCAAAGAGATTTGGTTATTGTGGATTTATATCCCTTTGAAGAAACCCTGGCCAACACTACAAACGAAGCTGCCATTATTGAAAAGATTGACATTGGCGGACCTTCGATGATTAGGGGAGCAGCAAAAAATTTTAGCGATGTAGCAGTTATTGCCGCTAAAGACGATTATCAATACCTGGTTCAGCTATTAAAAGAACAAAACGGAAAAACAACCTTAGAGCAGCGCAAAAAGATGGCCGCAAAAGCATTTGCCATTGTTGCCGGTTACGACAGTGCTATAAGCCAATATTTCAATGCAAATGCGCCCTTTATTACTTTTGAAGAAGGACAAAAAAAAGCGCTGCGCTACGGCGAAAACCCACACCAGGAGGCCTCTTTTTTTGGCGATTTAAGCAAGCATTTTACACAACTTTGGGGCAAAGAAATAAGTTACAACAATTTGGTAGATGTTGGCGCTGCTATTGAATTGATGGAAGAATTCAAAGACCATTTTTCTGACGCACAGACAGCCATTTTTGCTATTATCAAACACACAAATGTATGCGGCATTGCCGCCCGAACCTCTTTACCCGAAGCGTGGAAAGCAGCGCTTGCAGGCGACCCAGAAAGTGCTTTCGGCGGCGTGCTTATTTGTAATGGCGAAGTAGATAAGGTAACGGCAACTGCCATAAACGAATTATTTTTTGAAGTGCTTTTGGCACCTCATTTCTCCGACGAAGCGCTAACCGTTTTAAAGTCTAAAAAAAACAGGATCTTACTCCAATTAAGTGTAGCTGATGCAATAAAAAAAGAATACAAATCGGTGCTAAGTGGCACACTTTTACAAGATAAAGACGCCGGCTCCTTTTTAAAATGGGAAGAAGTGGGCGGTAGAAGTTGCACAGACACCGAAAAGCTTGACCTGGAATTTGCCAACATAGTTTGCAAACATTTAAAAAGCAATGCTATAGCGCTGGTAAAAAACAGGCAGCTGGTAGGTAAAGGCTGCGGCCAAACCAGCCGGGTAGATGCGTTGCGTCATGCACTTGAAAAAGCGGTTCAATTTAATTTTGATTTGAACGGAGCTGTTATGGCTTCCGATGCTTTTTTTCCGTTTGATGATTGTGTTACTCTGGGCAAAGAAGCGGGCATTACAGCGTTTGTTCAACCCGGCGGATCAATCAGAGATGGTGACAGCATTGCAATTTGTAAAAAACATAACCTGGCAATGGTATTTACAGGAATGCGGCATTTTAAACATTGATATATGAGTGATGATTAATGAGTAATGAGCCAGTCTTTTTCTTATTACTCATTCTTCACTCTTCATTCTTAATTCTATGATTCCCGATTCTGAAATAAAAAGCACAGCAGCAAGCGATGCGCAATCGGGACTTGGAGCGGTGCAATTCTTATCAAAGTTCAATCCATTTCAATTTCACAAACGTGGGCCGCGCAGCAAAGCTTTGCTGGCATTGGCTCTAACCTGTTTTTTTTGGGGCACCACCTGGATCGTTTCTAAAGAAGGGGTGCGTTATATGCCGCCACTGCAAATGGCCGGCATGCGCCAGTTTTTTGGAGGGGCTTTTTTTGTTGTTTTCTTTTTGGTAAAAGGCGCTGCTTTTCCAAAGGGCAAAGAATGGAATACGGTTTTGATGCTTGGCTTTTTAAATTTCCTGTTAAGCAACGCTCTTTCTACCTGGGGCATAAAATATATTTCGGCCGGACTGGGCTCCATTATTGGTGCTATTTTTCCGCTGTGGCTGATGATTATTGCCTTAATTGGCGCGCAAACCAAGGTGCAAACCAAAACTGTTGTAGGCATTTTATTTGGCTTCGCGGGCATTTGCGTAATTTTTTACGAGCACTTGTCCGATTTTTTACAGCCTCAATTCCGGTTAGGTATTTTTCTTTCACTTGCCTCTACCTGGTCGTGGGCTTTTGGTACGCTATACACTAAAAAACATGCAGCCCGTTTTAATCCTTACTTCAGCCTGGGGTTGCAAATGCTTATTTCGGGCGCCGTACTTTTTATGCTTACACAGATAACCGGCACAGCCATGCCGCTATCCGAAGTTCCGTGGCAATCGTGGTGGGCCATTGCGTACCTTGTAGTGTTTGGTTCCATCATTGCGTTTGCGGCTTTCTTATATGCGTTACAAAATTTACCTACCGAGCAGGCAAGCCTTTATGCCTACATTAACCCCATTGTAGCCCTTTTACTTGGTTGGATAATTTTTAACGAAAAGTTGAGCGCTTTTATCATCTGCGGCACCCTTATTACGCTTTATGGCGTGTACCTGGTTAACAAAGCCGCTATGAAGTTG
>JBBSRB010000062.1:0-16760 GCA_038243445.1 Chitinophagales bacterium
ATGACTTATATTATGTGCATAATTAGAAAACGTAAATGCTTCACCTGTATTTTTATAATCATTACTCCTAAAATTAGTACTGGCCCGATAAGTAAGGTTTAACCAACTGGCAACTTTCAACCCTAATTCTGCCTGAGCAAACAAATCATCTCTGTTTTCTGTACTTCTGGTTCTATCTTTTATAAAGTAAGGGTTCTGATAATATTCGTTATAGTAATGATTGGGGCTGGCAAAAGATGAATCATCTCTCCAATTTTTATATTTCGACAGATCAATATAGCCGGCAGTATTAAAAACTTCCCAATAAGGAGAAACTGAAGCTACATTAGATTTTTGCTTTGTGTAGCTGATATTGAAGTTGGTCTTAAACCTTCCATATTCATTACCGGAGTTAAAGCGAAAGGTGGTACGGCGGTTTTTATCGCCACCTAAAGTACCAGTGATGTTCGCATCCTGTACAGAAAGTAGAAAGTTCTTTGCAGCATAGGATATGCTATTCTGAACAGTAACCCCTGTTTCAAAAAAATTCAATCGGCCATTGGGCTTATAAGAATACTGTTCCATGTTTTTTGTACCATTAGGCAATGGACGACCTATCTCCCTGATTTCACCATCATACGCATCACCATATTGTTGGTTTTCAAATGGATCAAAAACACCGTTTCCACTGGCATCTACACTTGAGCCGGAACCAAATTGTGTTTGAAACTTAGGTAAAAACAACACATTTTCAAACTGAGTTGCGTTGCTTACGGTGATTTGCGGAGCGCCTGCAGTACCTCTTTTCGTTTTTACAAAAATAACTCCGTTTACACCATCCGGTCCATATAGCGCTGCCGCCGAGGCACCTTTCAAAATGGTAATGTCATCAATGTCATTCGGGTTTAGCCTGCTCAGTTGATTTAATGGTACAGGAGAACCATCTAAAACCAATAAAGGCTGGTTATTACCTGTCAAAGAGCGAATGCCCCGTAAAGTTATACGGGTATCACCAAAAACGCTGTTATTGGTTGTGGAAATATTTAATCCTGATACCTTACCTGTTAAACCGTTCTGAACGTTTACAGGAGTTGCCCTTGTAAGCTCTTTGTTTTCAATTTTAGCTACCGAGTAGCCTAATTCTCTTGGTTGCTTTCGAACTCCAAGCGCCGTGGTAACCACCACTTCCTCTAACTGACCTTCTCCCCGAACCAACGACACAGTAGCCGTATTGCCGCTAACCGAAACTGTTTGCGCATTGTAGCCGGTTGCAGAAAAAGCTAAACGCCCGTTTTGCGAGATGCTGATTGAAAAGTTACCATTAGCGTCGGAGGTAACTGCGTTTTGCGTACCCGCTTCCGTTACGGTAGCAAACGGAACAGGATTTCCCTGATTGTCTCTCACTGTACCCGTAACGGTTCGGGTTTGAGCAAATGCTAATACACTAAAAAGCATTAGCATCGTAAGCAATGATGCAATTTTTCTCATTGATCGTTTAATTTAAATAATTACTATGGTTTAAAAAAGTCCAAAAAGCGATAAACAAGCTGTTATCCCGAAAGGTAGACAGATGTTAACTCTAAATTGCTGCGCCAAATTATAGATTTTTTTTAACACAGCCTTAAATTTTCAAAATAAAAATTATGCGGAATTGATTCACTCGTTTTTTTAAAACTTTCGTTTTGTTCTCTTTAGATTGTTTCTTACTACCCCTTTTTTAAACGTTTTTGTACACTGCACTTTAAAATAGATAACGAACCTGCAGCTTTATTTCGGCTTTGGTATCGCGCCCATCTTTATACATTGTTTGCGCCCATTTAGCCCAGCAACTCCATCTTTGAGTTACATCGTATGCGGCATTAACATAATAACGAACACCTTTGCCAAAAAATGGTGGAATAGAATAACCGTATAAAACATCACTTTCATAAGCATACAGCCGGCTGTTGTAGCCACCTGTTTCAAAATATTGCAGCCGTGCATTGAAAGAAGCCTTTTGGGTAAGTTTATAAGCCACTTCCGTGTAGATCAAAAATCCTTCTTCGGCCGATTGTTCTTTAGCGTTATACCAAACGGCATCGGTGCGGGCTTTTAAAGTAAAAACAGGTGTAAAACGGTATATTATATGGAACCTGAAACTTTGGCGCGGCACATTCTGCACCGGATGTAAAGCGGCATCGGAGAAAGTTTCGTTAATGCCTTTCTTTTCAAATTTTAACCGGGCATACGCCTCCACCTGTTTGTTTGGCTGGTAGCTTAGCTGAAGCAAATAATCCTGTCCTTTTGAAGGCGCATCTACCCTGTATTTTATAAACGGAAACTGGTAATGATCGGCATACGCATCTATACGAATGCCGTATTTTGGGCGGATGGAAATACCAGTGTAAAAACCCTTTTCGTTTGATGGCGAGGTGCTTTCGGTAAATGCAGCACCGCTTATCGACTGGTATTGCGGTGCCATATTCCGGTACAAAACAGAAAAATCTACTTTTGGATCAATGGCTATTAACAGTCCGGATATAAGCGCCTCGCCTTGCTTTTGATCTAAAGCTGCCTCTCCAAAAAAATGTGCATTTTTAAAGGTTGCGCTAAAATCTACACTGGCGCTGGTCCAGTGTTTGCCCCTTATTGCAAATGCATTATACGGCTCGTTTCTTTTTTGTAAAGTTTTTGAAAAATGGTGACTGATAGCGTTAAAACCTGCAGTAAACCCACCTGCTTTATACGTTGCGCTTCCACCGAAAAAGAGGTGCCGGATATTTTTACGGTTTTTAATTTCGGAAGGAGTTCTATGCAACCCCGAAATAAGAAAGCTGGAAAATGCCTCTTCTTCAGAAAGTGTATCTATTGTGCGGTTTCCGCTGATGTGTTTAAAAGAGGCAAAACCTGTGGCTTCCCAGGCACCTTTTTGAACTGTTAGCCCGGCGCCCCGGTTAAAAGCATACTCGCCAGCCGAACTGTAAGGCTGAAGGACAGGCGCCTGACGTTTTATATTTAGCACATCGGCGCCCTTTTTAAACGCCAGCGATTGCCATTGCAGCAATCCCTGACCTAGGTTTACCGTAAAATCGCCAAGCGCCAGCGACTTTACTGCACCAACGTTCCGGGCAAAGAAATGAATGGAGTAGAAATCAAAACCACCCTTTTGCGCACCTTTAAAAAACTGTTCGCCGGCATCTTTATCGCCGGTAAGCCCAAATTGTAGCGTGTTTTTAAAAATGTATTTATATCGTAGCAACAAATGGTCGTTTGAGCCGGGGTAAGCCGCGCCGGAGCCTGCTGCTTGAAACATTCGACTGTTGCGCAGCAAAAAAATATGTTCGCCCCCTTTTAAGCGTGTTTTTAGCTCGTCTTTTAAAACCACGGTCTCTGCAACGGTTATAAAAGGCAATACTTTTCTAATAGTTTCCACATCCCATGCGGGTATTGCCTGCAGCTCGTAAAGGTTTAAAAAAGGCCCAAAAAAACGGCGGTAACTCAGCAAACTGTTTATTTGCAAGGCGTTCAGCATTTTTAATTGCGCAAGCTCTGCTGCACTGGTGCTATTTACATTTAGCGGGTGCCTTTTATAAGTTTGCAGCTGCTGTACATACTGGTCATCTTCCAATTCTTCTTCCTGTGCTTCGGCAAGAGTTTCAATTTGCTGTTCGGTAGTGGTGTTTATTTGTGCTTCCGCACGGAGGCAGGCAAATACGAGCATTCCAAAAATTAGCGAACACTTCATTTTTCTTTAGCGTTATAGATAAGGAGCAATCCGGGTGTAATGCCCAGTTTTGGATGAACGGATGCGACCACATCTAACCGCAGGTTGCCAAACAAAACACCGCCACCAAAGTAATAGCCCGAGGTAGCCGAAGTAAACCCAACTCTTGCCACCAAAACCTTGTCAAAAGCATATTGTGCCCCGGCAGTTAGGCCAATTATAGCATCTTCGGTTTTTTCAATTTCGGCGCTCACAAAAAACTTTTCTGACGGCTGATAACCAATTCCTGCCTTATAAATAGAAGGCAGCCGTTCTTCATCGACTTTATTTAACTTAGAGCCAGTTGGGTTATATACATGAAAACCTGAATAAAGCTGTTCGGTTATTTGCAGTAAAAAGCCTGCTTCAAAATTTATGGTAGATGATTGTCCGTAACCCGCAACCTGCACCGTGTAATAATTAAACTGCGCACCTACCGAAATAGCAGTACTTAGCTTACGGCCATAAGCAAGCCCAACCTGAATCTCATTATTTTCCGCACTTCCAAAATAAGTACTGCTTAGTCCAAAATTTCCGCTTTTGGCAGGTAGCGCCGTGGCGAGTTTATAGAACGCCAGTTCACTTAGCATAAACCTATGTTCGGCATAAATACCTGCGGAAAATACGTTGCTATTGGCAAGCGAAGCCTGGTTAGCACCAAAAGAAAAAGCATCGGCGCTTTTTGAATAAGCTCCTAAAAGGGTGTAGGCCGCAGCTACCGAACTACGAGTTGTTTGTGCGGCTAAAACAATTGTAAATAAAAGATAAAGCAAGCATACTGCAATCTTTTTCAAAACAGTAGTTTATATACAAGATAAATTTAAGTTATACGCCTGCAAAATAAAAAATAGGTTTTAATCAACAAACAGCTGCTTTACCTTTGCGCCATGCAAATTTTGAACGGCAAAGAAGCCGCACAAGCAATAAAAGATTCTTTAAAACTGGAGGTGGCGCAGCTTTCTGCCAGCGGCAAAACAGTGCCGCACCTGGTGGCTGTTTTGG
This sequence comes from Chitinophagales bacterium, assembly GCA_038243445.1. Taxonomy (GTDB): domain Bacteria; phylum Bacteroidota; class Bacteroidia; order Chitinophagales; family Chitinophagaceae; genus Flavisolibacter. The sequence goes on from JBBSRB010000062.1 coordinate 4,724, forward strand.
TGGGAAATAACGGGGCCAGCGAAACGTATGTAGCTGCAAAAGTAAAGGCCTGCGGCGAAGTTGGATTTAAATCAACCTTAATTCGTTTTGAAGAAAATATTACTACTTTAAAGTTGCTCGATGTAATTCAGGAACTGAATAGAGACCCTGATGTTGACGGCATTTTAGTGCAACTTCCGTTACCACAACACATATCGGCCGATGAAGTAATTAAAACCATTAACCCTTTTAAAGATGTTGATGGCTTTCACCCCACCACTATTGGTAAAATGGTGTTGGGGCAACCCACTTTTGTACCGGCAACGCCTTACGGCATTTTGCTCCTATTAGAACATTACAAAATTGAAACAGCGGGAAGGCATGCAGTGGTTGTTGGCCGCAGTAATATTGTAGGTCGTCCTATGAGTATTTTATTAAGCGGTAATGGCAATACGGGAAATTGCACCGTAACCATTTGCCATTCGCATACCAAAAATTTAAAAGGGTTTTGTGCCTCCGGCGATATTGTTATTGCGGCACTTGGCAGCCCCGGTTTTATTAAAGAAGATATGGTAAAAGAAGGTGCTGTAATTATTGATGTAGGCATTACCCGAGTGCCGGATGAAAGCAAAAAATCGGGCTACCGGTTAATGGGCGATGTGGATTTTGAACACGTGGCGCCAAAATGCTCTTTTATAACACCGGTGCCTGGTGGTGTAGGTCCCATGACGATTGCCGCACTTATGAAAAATACGTTTAAAGCCTGCGCTATGAAACACTACGATTAAATGAAGAACTGAAAATGAAGAATGGAGAATTAATGATGGAGGCTGTGCAAATAACAAAAACAACTTTGTTACCAGTGATGGAGCATTTTTATACGCTTCAGGGCGAAGGCGTACATCAGGGAAAAGCCGCTTATTTTATAAGGCTGGGCGGCTGCGATGTAGGCTGTGTTTGGTGCGATGTAAAGGAAAGCTGGGACGCATCAAAACATCCACAATTTACAATTGAAGATTTGCTCCAAAATGTTACAAAAACCCCTGCCCAAATTGTAGTTATTACAGGCGGCGAACCTTTGTTACACCATTTAGGTGAACTAACTACGCAGTTAAAAGACGCCGGATTAAAAACCCACATTGAAACTTCGGGAAGTTCGCCACTTTCGGGCACGTGGGACTGGATTACTCTTTCGCCAAAAAAATTTAAAGCGCCGCTGCCGCATGTGTTAAAAAAAGCCAGTGAACTAAAAGTAGTGGTGTTTAATAAAAGCGATTTTGATTGGGCGGAAAAACATGCAGAACTAGTTTCACCTGATTGCAAATTATACCTACAACCCGAATGGGATAAAGCGGCTTCCATTACGCCCTTAATAATTGAGTATATAAAATGTAATCCCAAATGGCAGCTTTCGCTGCAAATACATAAGTATATAAATGTACCGTAAAAGGGTTTAAAGTTTTGATTTTCAGATTGTAGTGGCCGCTTCTCCAATCATAACCTCATTTATCTAAGCCGAAGTTAAACGTTAAAATAAAAGAAGATAGAGCAGGCAAAGCAAATAGTTTTTTTAACTTCATCGGATGAAAAACCTGCGACCCTTTTTAACATCTTTTTTCTGCCTGGCTGTGCTTTTTTCCGGGGCTCAATACGATGTTTCCCGCATTAATAAAAAAGCAGTAGAAGCATATAACAAAGCACTCGAAAAGGCGCAGGACGGTAAATATTCCGATGCCGTTGAATCGTTACAGGAAGCTATAAAAAAGGATGAAAAATACATTGATGCATATCTTTCTTTAGCAGGCGTTTTCGGTCAAACAAAGGCGCATCAGCAAAGTGTGGAAACCTATGAAAAGGCTTTTGCATTAGATGAAAACTACACAGCCGAATATCGTTTGCCTTATTCTATAAATCTTGCAGGGTTGGGCCAATTTCAAAAAGCATACGATGTAATTACGGCGTTTTTATCTAATTACAACCCCAGCCCCAATGCAAAAAAAGCAGCCGAATACCGTAAGAAAACGTATCAATTTGCACTTGATTTTGAAAAAACAAATCCTGATAAAGGATATGTTTTTGAGCCGATAAATATGGGCGATGCAATCAATTCAAAAGAGTCGGAATATTTTCCTACCATACCCATTGAAAGCGATAAAATAGTATTTACCCGGCGGCTGAATAATTACAACGAAGACTTTTTTGGCAGCATAAAACAAAACGGTAATTGGACTCCTTCGCGACCGCTTCCGGGAAATATTAATACACCGCAAAACGAAGGCGCACAAACGATTTCGCAAGATGCAGATTGGCTTATTTTTACTGGTTGCAATCGCGAAGGTGGTTACGGCGGGTGCGATATATACATTTCTTATTTAACCAATGAAGGCTGGAGCGAAGCCCAAAATTTAGGACCCAAAATCAACACAGAACATTGGGATTCTCAACCCACTTTATCACCCGATAAACGAACTTTGTTTTTTGCCAGCCGCCGCCCCGATGGTTATGGCGGAAGCGATATTTATGTGTCTTATTTAGGAACAAACGGTAAATGGAGCGAAGCTCAAAATTTAGGTCCGCAAATAAATACGCAAGGAGATGAATCGAGCCCTTTTATACACGCCGATAATCAAACATTATACTTTACATCCAACACACTTCCGGGCTATGGCGATGAAGATTTGTTTTTGGTGCGCAAGGGTGCAGATGGCAACTGGAGCAAACCGCAAAACCTGGGCTATCCAATAAATACCATTCACCACGAAGGCACTTTATTTATTGCAGCAGATGCAAAAACTGCCTATTATGCAAGCGATAGAAGTGATAGTCGTGGCGGTTTAGATATTTACAGTTTTAATCTGCGGCAAGACATACGGCCCAATAAAACAACCTGGGTAAAAGGTAAAGTGTATGATGAAAAAACAAGCGCCGGCTTACCGTCGGCTGTGGAGTTAATTGATCTTGCTACAAAGCAAATTGTTTCTAAAGTACAAACCGATGAAAAGGGCAATTATTTAATTACATTACCGGTAGGAAAAGATTACGCTTTTAATGTAGGGCGCAAAGGCTATTTATTTTATTCTGATAATTATTCATTAAAAAATAAAGTCGCCGATTCGACTTATAAAAAAGATATTCCGTTACAACCAATTGAAGTTGCCGCAGCAGTTGTTTTAAAAAACATTTTCTTTGATTTTGGCCAGTATGAATTAAAATCAGAATCAGGGGTGGAATTAGACCGTTTGGTGCAATTGCTGCAGGAAAACCCAACCATAAAAATTCAAATAGAAGGCCATACTGATAACATTGGAAGTGCTGCCGACAATTTAAAACTTTCTCAGAACAGAGCAAATTCCGTTGTAACTCATTTAGTAAATAAAGGTATTGCCGGCAGCCGTTTAAACGCAAAAGGCTTTGGTGCTGCTAAACCAATTGCAGATAATGAAAGTGAAGACGGAAGAGCAAAAAACAGAAGAACAGAAGCAAAAGTTACCGGCAAATAAGTACTTGAAAGGTACGAGGTGTTGGTTTAGTGTTCTGCAAAGCACTTTTTCCAAATGAAAACGAAGCTCCTGTTTAACGCTATCGTGGTTTGAAGCGGTTAATCTCATTTAAATATTTGTACCCGCTTGTTGTCAAACAAGCTTACTTTTCATGCATTGTTATAAATTGTTGTAACTACTCCCCCATTTCTCAATAGTAAGTACTGCCACAAGTATTAATTTTGAACTAAATGATTTTGTGAAAAGCGACAATGAAATAAAAATATTCTATGCAGATGATGATGAAGATGATCAGTTCTTGTTTAAATCTGCAATAAGCAAAATAAATACGCCTGTTGCTTTAACCTGTTTTTCGGGCGGTTACAATCTGGAGAAAGCGTTAGTTGACAATAAATATGATTGTGAACTTGTGTTCTTAGATTTAAATATGCCCGGTAAAAGCGGACTCGAAACGCTTGAGTCTTTACAAAACGCAATAAAATTTAATAATTTAAAGGTCGTCATCTTTACCACATCTGCCGGTAAACACGTTGTGCAAAAAACACATACTCAAAACGCTGTTCTTTTTGTGCAAAAGCCAACTAACTTTAGTTTGCTGGTAAGCGCTTTGCAGGAAATAATTGATAACAGAAATAAGTTACAACTACCTGTACCCATTGGGAAATTTCAATATAACTTTAAATAATGCCCAAGCTTTACTCATCTGTAAATACCACAATTACAACTATTAAGAATTGCGAGGAAGAGCCAATTGCCATCCCTGGCAGCCTTCAACCTCACGGACTTCTTTTTGTAATAAATAAAGAAACTGGCATTATCCATCTATGTTCCGCAAACACTGCTGCTTTCATGGCACAGCCACCTCAGTATTTTCTTTCAAAGCCCTGCAAAAATGTTTTACCAAAAGATTTGTATGATATAATATTCTCTGAACTGCTTCCTGCAACCGATGAAATAAATAAACAGCTGCCTGTTACCATTAATTTAAATGAAATGCAATTCGATTGTTATAAGCATACTACGGTTGTTTATACGTTGCTTGAGTGTGTGCTCACTACTGAAAATCCTTATAGCGTTTATGAATTGTTTTATAAAACAAACGACCTTCTCAACACAGCAGACAAAAAAACAACTCTTAGTAGTTTATGTAGCATTGTAGCGGAGAAAATTCGACACATTATTGGATTTGACAGGGTGATGGTTTACAGATTTGACCAGGAGTATAATGGTCGTGTATATGCTGAAAGCGTTGCAAAAAACATAGATTCATTTAATGGACTGCACTTTCCACATACGGATATTCCAAAGCAGGCACGGGATCTTTATCTTAAAAATCCAATCAGACTTATTCAGGATGTACACTACGATCCGGTGCCTATAGTTACCCTTGACCCGGAACTTGCAAAGCCGGAAATGATAGATTTATCTAAAGTGCAAATTAGAAGTGTATCGCCTATACATATTACTTATCTGAAAAATATGGGTGTAGGTGCTTCTATGAGTATTTCCATTATTAAAGGAGGAGCCTTATGGGGTTTAATTGCTTGTCACCATAGTGTTTCAAAACCATTAATTTATATACAGCAACTTCAGGCCTTCTTATTAACCCAAATACTAAGTTCGCAAATAGCTGTACAAGAAACTGCAGAAAAATATTTATTGGCTTTACATCTTGATGTTCCACTAAAAAAATTGATGGAATACTTAAAGCGGGACGAAAACTTTATAGAACTACAGTTCGAAAAACTGGAAGAGGTAAAAAATATTGTGAACGCTTCTGGCGCCGCATTAATTTATAAGGATAAGATTTACACAAATGGAATGGTACCGCCACTTGAATTTATAGGGTTTTTACAGGATTGGCTTAATGAAAAAGGCATTGAGGATTATTGTACAGAAAAACTTTATAAAGATTACCCGGCAGCACTTAGCTACACAAATACATCTTCAGGCCTATTGTACAAGCAGCTAAATAAGGAATCAAAAACTGCACTATTTTGGTTCCGGCAGTCATCAGAAGAAGTAATTACATGGGCAGGCAATCCACAATCTCAACAAAAAACAGGCGCTCTTACCCCTAGGAACTCTTTTGGCGCATGGAAAGAAATTAAAAAAGGCATTAGCGCTGTGTGGGAACAACCTGAATTAGATGCAGCTTTTCGTTTTTCTTATTTATTACAGCAACACATACTCGTTTTATTGCAACACGAAAATGATTTGAAAAACAGAAAGCTGAACGACCAATTAGTGAAAGCCAATAAAGAACTTGAAAATATAAACTGGATAAGTACACACGACCTGAAAGAGCCTTTGCGTAAAATACAAATGTTTGCTTCCATGATGGATACCTCTAAGAATGTGCCCACCATTGATACAATGAACCTTTCAATAGAAAAAATAAAATTAGCTGCCGGTAAGATGCAGCAGTTCATTGATGACCTTCTATTATATTCCAAAATGTCGGGTACAGAAATGACGTATGAATGGGTTGATCTAAATGAACTTATTGCAGAAGTAACAAAAAATTTTACTGAAGAAAAAGAGAAACAAGTTTTTGAATTGCAGTCCTTAGAATTGCCGGTAATTAAGGCCAGCCGGTTTCAAATGCAGCAACTTTTTGTGAACCTGATTGATAATTCTATTAAGTTTAAGAAAGAGGCTGAGAGACAAATAATTACAATTCAACATGAACAAATAAATGACCCGGCAATTTCAAATGATGAAAAAGTGACATGGAATAAGATTACTATTTCCGACAAAGGAATCGGATTTTCCAAAGAGATGTCTACTTCTATCTTCGATATCTTTAAAAGAGGACATTCTGATAAAATGTATAAAGGCACAGGTGTAGGCTTATCAGTTTGTCGGAAGATTATGGAAAATCATGGAGGTAAAATATTTGCCTCAGGAGTTGAAGGAAAAGGTGCAGTTTTTACGTTATATTTTCCCATTTCAGAAAAATAATTTCCCTGGTGTTTATGCTTTTAACAGAACTATACTCTGTTTTATCATCCATTTTTCTAAAAGCTGAAAAGTTTTAATGGAGCTTGTTATAGCCTCAGCCTGGTGCCCGTTTCTTACTGTTGATTCGCAAAAAGTATTTAAAAAATTCTTCCACATCGATCCTGTTTTTGTAGTATAGGCTTTCAGGTAACTTAGAGAGCCTGTAACCCTTTCTCCCAGCGCCTTCTCTAAGTGCCTGCTGATTAACTGCCCGCCCAGGGTAGATCCTTCCAACACATACATACAGCCAAGTGCCGCGGCGACAGTTTGATTTTGTTTAACAAAGGCATCATCAAACGTATCAATTTCCTGCGGCTGAATACCTAAAGATTGAAGATCGCTAAAAAGCAGCGCTGCTTTTTTTCTACCCTCTAAGTCCGCTACTACATGCTGAACCTGAGGGTAAATAGATGCTTCAACTTCTTTTACAAATGGGTATAACATAATAATATAGTCCCGATAATTCCGAAGGGTGACTTCTTTGGATAATAATGATGATGAGATTGGTAGCTGTTCAATCGAGTTATGAAAAGGCTCGGTTCGATTCCTAAGCTCCTGTAAAAAATCAGTTGCGGCTTGAGTCACAATATTTACAATTTATCTTCAGATAATTACTTGCCAATTATAACTAAAAAAAACAGGCTCAAAAAATCTTTAGGATCTATTTTTATTAAATAAGTTTCACTAACGTTTTTATGTTCTATTTATAAGGTAATTGAAAGTATTGCCATAATGCAATAAACAATTGTTGTTAAATATACTATTATCCAGGTTTTGAATCGCATTATACAAATAGTTCCTAATTGACAGTGATAACAGGTTAGCTTAATTTGCTTTTGTACACTTACCGTAATTTAGCAAAAGCCATCTTTTTTAATGAACGATCTTTTATACCAACTTGCGCTTACACTTGTACAGAACATTGGCGATGTACATGCTAAAATATTAATTCAAAAATATGGTACAGCAGAAGCAATATTTAGCGCCAAAAAAAGCGAATTAGAGCGCCTCGAAGGAATTGGAAATGTTCGGGCAAATTCAATTAAAAACTTTGCCGATTATAGTGTAGCAGAAAAAGAAATAACCTTTATTGAAAAATACAAGATCAAACCTTTGTTCTTAACCGACATAGATTACCCGCAACGATTGCTAAATTGTTACGACTCTCCCACTTTATTGTTTTACAAAGGCACTGCCGATTTAAATACTTCGAAAATAGTAGGCATTGTTGGCACCCGCAGCAATACCGATTATGGTAAAACGTTTACAGAAAAACTGGTAGCCGATCTTTCTGCACAAAATATATTAATTGCCAGCGGACTTGCGTTTGGTATTGATGCTTTTGCGCATAAAGCTGCTTTAAAGAACGGTTTGCAAACGGTTGGCGTAGTGGGCCACGGGCTCGACACTATTTACCCCTCTGAACATACAGGGCTTGCAAAAGATATGGTGAAAGAAGGCGGTGGTTTGCTGACCGAATTCTTTTCAAACACCAAACCAGACAGGCATAATTTTCCGCTACGTAATCGCTTAGTGGCCGGACTTTGCGATGCAATCGTTGTTGTAGAAACAGCCATAAAAGGGGGTAGTATGATTACTGCAAAATTGGCCGATGCCTACAACCGCGATGTGTTTGCCGTGCCCGGCCGCACCATTGATAAAGCCAGCAGTGGATGTAATTATTTAATAAAAAGCAACAAAGCTATTTTACTAACCGATGCCGATAGTTTGCTGGAAGTACTGGGCTGGAAAGAACAAAAAACAACTCCTAAAAAACAAAGAGAATTGTTTATTGAATTAACGCCCGATGAACGACAAATGATTGATCTGTTACACCAAAAAGAGGTAATGCACATTGATGAAATAAATCTTGCCAGCGGATTAAGCAGCAGCGCTATTGCTGCCGCTATTTTAAGTTTGGAGTTGCAAGGTGTTGTAGGCAGTATGCCGGGGAAAAGGTATAGGTTAATTTAGTTGACGATGCTATTTTTAAATTGTCCGGAATAGGAAAAGGACTGCATGTTCCAGATAATATTTTCTGTGTTTTTTAATTTACTACCTAAAATGAAAAAATATTCTGTTCGGGTGTTTTCAGCAAAAACGCTGTTTGCTTGATTAATTATATTTTTAAAATTACTTGACATAGTTTCGAAAACAGTCCGGGTGTTTTCCAAATTATCTCCATCATAATAAGTAATTAAAACTTTTAATCTCGCCCTACGATAAGTGAGATACATCATCTCTGTAAAAGCATCTAAATAATTATTTTCATGTTCGATAGTAATCAGGCAATCCTTAAACCACTTCTTGTGTTTATCATCTAAAATATCTTTTCTTTTTTCGGATTCGTATTGGAGTGAAAAAACATTAGAAAATTCTGCTGCAGAATAGATGCAAACATCGGCGAATTTATCCTCTCTGTAAGGTTGTAATTCTATTCCCATTTCTCTTTTTAAATAACTATAAAGAGTACCGGAGTTTTGTTGTATTTCTATATTACCCTTTGTATTTCCCAGTACATAATCAGTCAAATCTTTATTTGATTCATAAATGCTATTCGTTATTGGGTTTTCTCTAATGAAAGATAACCACGCTTTCATAAAATTTTGTGCTGTCACCTTTTGATCGTAAAGAAGAAATTCTAAATGGTGATTCAATGCCTTATCAACAATAAAATCAACTACAGAATCTGTATAGATGTAGTAAATTGAATTTTTACCTTCTACTGGTCCAAAATATTGATCTGATCTCTGATTTGCATAAAGAAGACGCAATGTTTTCTTTATATCTTCTTCAATATTTATAGAAAACTGTAGGTTATTATTTCTTGCTTCGTTTCGGAGTTTAATCAAGTAAGCACAATGCTCAAATAGTATTCTCTTTTCAATACTAATATTGTTCTGATCAATATGATTTATAGATGGCTCTATTGTAACAAAGTCAAAACCACGCTCTTTTCCTTCTATAACTTTTGTGTATAAAGAATCAAGGTGTGCTCCATTTGTATCAAATACGTTATTTGCTATAGCGTTTAATTCAGATAAATATTGTTGCATAAAATTTTGTGTTGTTTAAGAAGTCAACCAAACCTGAAATAAATATACATGTTCCTGTTTGAGTAGATTAAAGCGTTACCAGATTCTTACTGAGCCGAACTATTACTAAATAATTTTAGAACAACCCAAAATTTTAAAAACAGAATCTTGAATTTCTCACTCCCTTATCTTTGCACATGGCTGCAAACAACAACACTACTTTTAAACAGTTCATAGACGGTTTAACCTTCGACGACGTATTGCTGGTGCCGGCGTATTCCGAGGTATTGCCCCGCGACGTAGCAATTAATACAAAACTCACCAAAGACATTTCGCTAAACATTCCCATGCTTTCTGCTGCCATGGATACCGTTACAGAAGCCGCTATGGCCATTGCTCTGGCCCGCGAAGGCGGCATTGGTATCTTACATAAAAACATGTCGGCCGAAAAGCAGGCAGAACAGGTGCGCAAAGTAAAAAGAAGTGAAAGCGGGATGATTGTGGACCCGATTACACTTACAGTAAACGCTACCATTGGCGATGCGCTGAAACTAATGCGTGAAAACAAAATTGGCGGTATTCCTGTTGTGGATGGCGGTGGAAAATTAGCAGGCATACTAACTAACCGCGACTTGAGGTTTGAAGAAAACATGCATAAAAGGGTTAGCGAAGTAATGACCAAAGAAGGACTAATTACCGCACCCGAAGGAACCGACTTGAAAGGCGCGGAGGCTATTTTGCAAAAAACAAAAATTGAAAAATTGCCTGTAGTAGATAGCACAGGAAAACTAGTTGGTTTAATTACCTATCGCGATATCTTGAAAGTTACCTCTTACCCAAGTGCTGCAAAAGACATCCGGGGCCGCTTATTAGTTGGTGCCGCTATTGGCGTAACATCTGATTTGTTAGATCGTGTGGCCGCGTTAGAAGCAGTGGGTGTAGATGTGTTATGTTTAGATAGTGCGCACGGCCATTCCGAAGGCATAATAAACTCTTTAAAAAGGGTAAAAAAGAACTTTAAACATTTAAATATTATTGCCGGAAACATTGCCACCGCAGAGGGCGCCGAAGCGTTAGCGGAAGCAGGCGCTGATGCCGTAAAAGTGGGTATTGGGCCCGGGTCTATCTGCACTACGCGTATTGTTGCGGGCGCCGGCGTACCGCAATTAACGGCTATTATGCAAGCGGCTTCTGTTTTAAATAAAAAAGAAATTCCATTAATAGCTGATGGCGGCATACGCTACACCGGCGATATGGTGAAGGCTCTTGCTGCCGGCGCCGATTGTGTAATGATCGGAAGCATTTTTGCTGGCACCGAAGAAAGCCCAGGCGAAACTATTATTTACGAAGGCCGAAAGTTTAAAGAATACCGTGGCATGGGTTCGCTTGGTGCAATGTCCACCGGCAGCAGCGATCGTTATTTTCAGGATCCCGAAGCCGATGTAAAAAAGTTTGTGCCCGAAGGCATCGAAGGTCGTGTAGCGTACAAAGGATATTTACGCGAGATTGTGTACCAGTTTGTAGGCGGCTTGCGCGCCGGAATGGGCTATTGCGGAGCGGCAAATATTGCCGGTTTGCAACAGGCAACTTTTGTAAAAATTACTAATGCCGGCATGCGCGAAAGCCATGCGCATGATGTGGAAATTACACGCGAAGCGCCAAATTACAGCAGGAAGTAAAGCCCCTGTCCCTGCCGGGGGAACTTAGGTCGGAAATATTTTTATTTGAGGCAGTATCATGTACAGCTTTGTTTTTCTTTTATGTTACAAGCTTTACTACTACTATCAACTTCTGTTGCGTCGCACACTTTTACTAGTGTAATTCTATTGAGCATTGTGCAATAGACATTATTGATTTCAACCATTTTTCGGTTTCATAAATTATTATCTAAAACAGACTTTGTAATCAGCTCCAACAAACTATAATCTAAAACAAAAACCAAAATAACAAAAGAAACGGCGACCTAAGTTCCCCCACCGGGGGGCAGGGGGCTTTTAAACTTCTGATAGAAAAAAGAAATCACCAGCAACAAAATGCCTAAGGTTAGGTAAGCCATAATCTTTTGTATGGTGGTAAACCGAAGGCTATCCAAAGTAGCCAGTTTTAACAAGGTAATTGCCATCAGCCCAATAGATAAAAGCCGCAACCACACTGCTTGTAGCCTTACACCAACAACAAACAAAAACACCGATAAAGCCAACCATAAAAAAGTTACTGTTATACCGTCCCACTGATTTGCAATAAAAACAATAAGCAGTAAAACTGATGCAATTCCCAACCCTTTTTGAGCACTTTTTTCTAGGGGCCGTGCGTAATAAAGAAGGTAAGCCTGCGCCCCTAAAAACAATGAAAATAAAAGCGATATAAGAGCAATTTCCGATGCAGAAAACGAAGGTGCGTAAAGAATAAGTGCTCCAATGTACACCGCCACATTTGTTAAAAGCACTTCGTATAACTGGCTGCGGCTAAGCGGTTTTGAGGCGTACCCCTTTTTTACTAAAGCGTTGGTTTGAAAGAGTG